>NZ_JBSGZJ010000472.1:0-5462 GCF_053610925.1 Streptomyces sp. NPDC054847
GGGCTGAAGTTGGCAGGCAACTTCAGCCCGCCCGGCGATTGAGGGCACCGCGCGGAGCGCGGTACGCCGCCCGCAGGGCGGTACGGGGCCTGGGGCTTGCCCGGTTTCGGGAAGGGGCGGGTAGGGGGAACGGCCCCGCAGGTCAGAAGAACGTGCGGATGAAGTCCGTCACCGTGCCGTCCCCCTCCACCACCGGAATCAGCTGCCACTTGTCGAACGACGTGCACGGATGCGACAGCCCCATCCCCACCCAGTCGCCGACCTCCAGGTCCGCCTCCGGGGTGGTGGCGAGCCAGCCGTGCTGGTCGGAGAGGCCGGTGACGGTGATGCCGTCGGCGGGGCGGATGTCGCCGGTGCGGGCGTCGCGGACGACCTGGGCGTTCGGGAGGTCCAGGTCGTACGCCGCGTCCCGCTTGCCCGCGTTGACGAAGGCCTGGTCGGGGGTGGGCCGGGAGACGACCTGGGCCCACAGGCGGAACGCGGGCCGGAGCGCGCCTTCCTCGGGGACCCGGTTGAAGGGCGTGAGGTGCCGGTAGTGGCCGTCGTCGTGCGAGACGTACGCGCCGGAGCGCAGCAGCTTCAGCACGGGGCGGGACAGTTCGGGGATCTCGGCGAAGACATCGGCGACCGCGTCGAACCACGCGCTGCCGCCCGCGCTGATCACGATCTCGTCGGTGCCGGCGAAACGGCCCGAGCCGTCGAAGTCCGCGGCGATCGCCACCAGCCGCCGCAGCCAGGCGCGTACCCGGTCGCCGTCGGCCTTGGGG
Source organism: Streptomyces sp. NPDC054847 (assembly GCF_053610925.1). Lineage (NCBI taxonomy): Bacteria > Bacillati > Actinomycetota > Actinomycetes > Kitasatosporales > Streptomycetaceae > Streptomyces > Streptomyces sp. NPDC054847. Next base: position 768 of record NZ_JBSGZJ010000472.1, read on the forward strand.
ACCTCGCCCTCGTAACCGGCCACGCCGACCAGGCGCAGCGTCCCGGTGGCCGCCACCGCGTCGGCGACCGCGGCGCAGTCCGCCTCCGTACGGGCTCCGGTGCGGGCGCCGTCGCCGGCGCCGAGTTCGACCACGACGTCGAGGGGGCGCGAGACGCCCCGCAGGGCCTCGTCCATGAGCTCGACGCCGCGGACGGAGTCGACGTAGCAGATGAGGCGGAGGTCCGGGTCGGTGTCGAGCTCGCCGGCGATCCAGCGCAGGGCCGCCGCGTCGACGACCTCGTTGGCGAGGAAGATCCGCCGGATCCCGTAGGCGCGGTAGACCCGGGCCTGGTGGGGGACGGCCGCGGTGATGCCCCAGGCGCCGCGCTCCAGCTGGCGTGCGAAGAGCTGCGGGGACATCGAGGTCTTGCCGTGCGGGGCGAAGGCGAGGCCGTGGCGCTCCGAGTACGTCTCGAGCAGGGCGAGGTTGTGCTCGACGGACTCGGCGGAGAGCGCGAGGACGGGGGTGGTGAAGCCGCCGGTGAAGAGATTGCGGCGGGAGGCCGCCAACTCCCCGACGGTGAGCCCTTCGGCGTCGGGCGGGAGCGCCTTGAACCGGTGATCGGCCGGTTCGTCGGCGAGCCGTGCGACGGCGTTGTCGGCAGCCATGGGAGCCCTCCTCCATCGCGTTGCAGTATGTGCAACGCCCATTGCGTATTTCGCTTGAGGCTGTCTAACATCCGAGCCGACGCGGGGTCAATGGGCCCGGCGACCGACCCAGCGAGGAGCCCACGCGATCATGACCGCGAGCGCGTACGGACCCATGGACGTCGTCTGCCTCGGCGAGTCCATGGTCACGTTCCTGCCCACCCGGGCAGGGCGTCTCGCCGATGTGCCGTCCTTCGTCCGCGGTATCGGCGGCGCCGAGTCCAATGTGGCATGCGCGCTCGCCGCCGCGGGACACCGCACACGCTGGGTGGGCCGGGTCGGCGCCGACGGCTTCGGCGACCACCTCGTGTCGGCGATCGCCGCCTACGGGGTGGACACCTCGGCGGTGGCCCGCGATCGGGAACGCCCGACGGGCGTCTACTTCCGCACGGCGACCGACCGGGCGACGGACGCCCACGAGGTCGTCTACTACCGCGCGGGCTCCGCCGCGTCGGCGATGTCCCCCCGCACCGTGCCGTCCGACGCGGTCCGGTCCGGCCGCGTGCTGCACCTCTCCGGCATCACGGCCGCCCTCTCGCCCGACTGCCTCGCCCTGATGCGCGACCTCACCGCCCCGCGGGACGGCGGCCCGCTCGTCTCCTTCGACGTGAACCACCGGCCCGGACTGTGGCGCGATCCGTCCGCCGCGGACGTCCTGCTCGAACTGGCCCGCGGGGCGGACATCGCGTTCGTCGGTGAGGACGAGGCGGAGGAGGCGTGGGGTGTGCGGGGCGCGGACGCGATCCGCGCGGCGCTGCCGCAGCCGTCGGTGGTGGTCGTGAAGCGCGGCGCGGCGGGAGCGGTGTCCTTCACCCGTCGCCCGGAGCGGCTCCCCGCCCTCGGCACCGGCACGGAGCCTGGCGCCGGCACGGAGCCCGGCACCGGCACAGACCCCGGCGCCGACGTCGTCACCACCGTCCCGGCCCCCCGCGTCACCGTCACCGCCCCCGTCGGCGCCGGTGACGCCTTCGCCGCCGGGTTCCTGTCCGCCACGCTCCGCGGGCTCACGGCGCGGCAGCGCCTGCGGCACGGGCACCTGTGGGCCGCGGCCGCACTCACCGTCCCCGGGGACCTGGCGCCGCCGCCCGCCGCCGGTCACGCCGACAGGCTCGTCGCCCTGGACGACGAGGCCTGGGGGAGACTGCACCTCGGCCCCGGGTGGACGGGGGAGGACCAGGAGGTACGTACACCATGAGCCAGACCGTCGACCGAGCGCTGAGCATCCTTCCGCTGCTCGCGGAGGGGCCGGCCGACCTCGGGCAGGTCGCCGACCGCCTCGGCGTGCACAAGTCCACCGCGCTGCGGCTGCTGCGCACACTGCACGAGCACGGCCTCGTCCACCGCCAGCAGGACCAGCGCTACCGCCTCGGCGCCCGCCTGTTCGCGCTGGCGCAGGAGGCCGTGGAGAACCTCGACATACGCGAGATCGCCCATCCGCATCTCGTCGCCCTCAACGAGCAGATCGGGCACACCGTCCATCTCGCCGTGTACGAGGAGAGCGAGGTCCTCTACATCGACAAGGTCGAGAGCCGCTACCCGGTGCGGATGTACTCCCGTATCGGCAAGCCCGTCGCGATCACCGTCGCGGCCGTGGCGAAGCTGCTGCTGGCCGATCTGCCGGAGGCCGAGCGGCGCGCACTCGCCGAGAAGCTCGACTTCCCCATGTACACGTCCCGTTCGATCCCGAACGCCGGCGCCTTCCTCAAGGAGCTGGCGACCGTGCGCGAACAGGGCTGGGCCACCGACCTGGGTGGCCACGAGGAGTCCATCAACTGCATCGGGGCCCCCATCCGCGGTGCGGACGGCCGGGTCGTCGCCGCCATGTCGGTGTCCGCACCGAACGTCGTCGTCACGGCCGACGAACTCCTCACCCTCCTCCCGCTGGTGCGCCGCACCGCCGACGCCATCAGCCGGGAGTACTCAGGACAAGCACCCCGACAGGAAGAACGCCCATGACCGAGAAGACCGCCCTCACCCCGAGCACCCACACCGCGCCGCCGGCCAAGTTCTCCCACGGCGTGCGCAAGGGCAACATCCTTCAGGTCGCCGGTCAGGTCGGCTTCCTGCCGGCCGAGGAGGGCAAGGCCCCCACCCCCGCCGGCCCCACCCTGCGTGAGCAGACCCTCCAGACCTTCGCCAACGTCAAGGCGATCCTCGAGGAGGGCGGCGCGAGCTGGGACGACGTGATGATGATCCGCGTCTACCTCACGGACACGGCGCACTTCGCCGAGATGAACGAGATCTACAACGAGTACTTCAAGGATCTGACGGTCGCCCCCGCCGCCCGTACGACCGTCTACGTCGGCCTCCCCGCCGGCCTGCTCATCGAGATCGACGCCCTGGCCGTCCTGGGCTGATCTTCCTGAACGCCCCGCCGCACCACGGCACGGCGCTGCTCCCCGGAGCGCCGTGCCGCGCTCCCCCCTTGCCGAAAACAGGCAGAAAGCGCCTGGATCCGCCTGAAATCCCCTGAACGGACGCTCCCATGTTCCTCGCCGCTGACGCACCCCCGCCACCCACACCGCACACAGGCGGACTGCTCACTCTCATCGACGGCACCGCCGGTCTGCTGACCGTCGCCGCGCTCGGTATCGCGCTGCTGCTCATCCTGATCATCAAGGTCCGGCTGCAGCCGTTCGTCGCGCTGCTCGCCGTCTCCATATCCGTCGGCCTCGCGGCGGGCCTCTCGGTCACCGAACTCTTCGGCACGGTGCAGAAGTCCGCGGCCGTCTCGGTCATCGAGTCCGGCATGGGCGGCATCCTCGGCCACGTCGCCATCATCATCGGTCTGGGCACGATGCTCGGCGCGATCCTCGAAGTAAGCGGCGGGGCCGAGGTGTTGTCGTCCCGCCTGCTGAATCTCTTCGGCGAGAAGCGGGCACCGCTCGCCATGGGTCTCACCGGCCTGATCTTCGGTATCCCGGTCTTCTTCGACGTCGGCATCTTCGTCCTCGCGCCGATCGTCTACGCGGCCGCCAAGCGCTCCGGCAAGTCGATCATCCTCTACGCCATGCCGCTGCTGGCCGGTCTGTCGATGACCCACGCCTTCCTCCCGCCGCACCCCGGTCCGGTCGCCGCCGCCGGCCTGTTCGACGTCTCCCTCGGCTGGGTCATCCTCATGGGCATCGTCGTCGGCATCCCCGCCGTCATCGCCGCCTGGGGCTACGCCGCCTGGATCGGCAAGCGGCTGTTCGTCGAGGTCCCGCAGGACATGCTGGAGGCCGCGGAGGACGCCAAGGCCGCCGTCGCCGCCGAGCAGGCAGCGACGGGCCGGCAGCCGCAGGAGGCGCCGGTCGCGCTCGGGACCGTCCTCGCCATCATCGGTACGCCGCTGGTGCTGATCCTCGCCGCGACGTTCTCCTCCATCGCGCTCGAGGAGTCCACGCTCCGCTCGGTCGTCGAGTTCTTCGGCAACCCGTTCGTCGCCCTGACGATCGCGCTGGTCATGGCGTACTGGCTGCTCGGCATCCGGCGCGGCTGGTCGCGCAAGTCGCTCGAGTCGGTGTCCACCCAGTCCCTCAAGCCGGTCGGCAACATCCTGCTCGTCGTCGGCGCGGGCGGTGTGTTCGGCGCGGTCCTCAAGGCGAGCGGTGTCGCGCAGGCCCTTTCCGACACCTTCAACGACGTCGGCCTGCCGATCATCGTGCTCGCCTACCTGATCTCCCTGGTGCTGCGTGTGGCGCAGGGCTCGGCGACGGTCGCGATCGTCACCACGGCCGGCATCGTGCTGCCCCTCGTCGAGAACGGCGGCCACTCGCAGGCGTTCCTCGCGCTCGTCATCATGGCGATCTCGGCGGGCTCGATCTTCGCCTCGCACGTCAACGACGGCGGATTCTGGATCGTCGCCAAGTACTTCGGCATCTCGGAACGGGACACGCTCAAGTCGTGGACGGTCCTCGAGTCGGTGCTGTCGGTGGCGGGCTTCGCGGTCGCCGCGGCGCTGAGTCTGGTCGTCTAGCCGGCAACGGAAAGGCGGGGCCGGAGCCGGCGGACGTGCGGACAGACG
>NZ_JBSGZJ010000473.1:0-5460 GCF_053610925.1 Streptomyces sp. NPDC054847
GTGGATCCGGCTGGCCGACACCTCGGTCACGACCTGGGAGTACTACACCCTGCCGCCCCCATCGCCGGACGGTGCTACTGAACGACCGTGATCCGGTCGGCCTTCGGCGGCGCGATCGGCGCCGAGGCCGAGGAGTTCGCCGCCAGGTAGGCGTTGAAGACGTCCAGGTCGGAGGCGCCCACCAGCTTGTTGGTGTGCTCCTTCAGGACGGAGAAGCCGTCACCGCCGCCCGCGAGGAACTCGTTCATCGCGACGCGGTAGGTCTTCGACGGGACGATCGCCTCGCCGTTCAGCTTCACCGAGTCCACGACGATCCGGTCGGCGCCGGTCTTCGTCAGGTCCAGGGTGTACGTGAAGCCCTGCGAGACCTGGAGGATCTTCGGGGAGGCCTCGTTCGGGCCGCTGACCTGCTGCTGGAGCGTGGTGATCAGCTGGGCGCCCGTCAGGTCGACGACGTTCATCATGTTGGTGAACGGCTGGACCGTGAAGGCCTCGCCGTACGTCACCACACCGTCGCCCTCGCTGCCCGACGCCTTGTACACCAGGTCCGAGCGGATACCGCCCGGGTTCATCAGGGCCAGCTGCGCCCCGCCCTTGTCCGCCGGGGCGAGGCCCGCGAGCTGCGCGTCCGCGATGAGGTCGCCGAGCGGCTTCTCCGGGGTGGTGGCGCCACGGCCGTTGATGTCGGCGGAGATGAAGCCCTGCGGCCGGCTCGCGATCGGCGCGGCCAGCTTGTTCCAGCGGGTGATCAGGTCGGTCATGTCCTGCGCCTTGGCCTGGTCACGGCTGACCACGTGGTTCGCCGACTGCACGGACGTCCGCACGATGTCCTGGGTGCGGCGGTCGTAGGTGAGAGTCGTGTCCGTGTAGAGCTTGCCGTACGAGGACGCCGACGTGACCATGCGCGGCTTGCCGGACGGGTCCGGGATCGTGCACACGTACGCCTGGTGGGTGTGGCCGGTGACCAGCGCGTCGACCCGGGGCGTGATGTTCTTGGCGATGTCCGCGATCGGGCCGGAGATACCGTCGCCCGCACCCGGCGAGTCGCAGTCGTAGTTGTACGACGTCGACGTCGGCGAGCCGCCCTCGTGGATGAGCGCGACGATCGACTTCACGCCCTTGCGGTCGAGCTCACGGGCGTACTTGTTGATCGTCTCGACCTCGTCGTGGAACGCCAGGCCCTTGATGCCGTTGGCGCTGACGATGTCCGGCGTGCCTTCCAGCGTCACCCCGATGAAGCCGATCTTGACGCCGTCCTTCTCCCAGACCGTGTACGGCTTGAGAATCGGCTTGCCCGTGGACTCCTTGGTGACGTTGGCCGCCAGGTAGGGGAAGTCCGCGCCCTCGAACTCCTTGCCCTCCTCGTAGCAGCCGTCCGTCGGGTGGCAGCCGCCGTTCTGCAGGCGGGCCAGCTCGACGGCGCCCTCGTCGAACTCGTGGTTGCCCACGCCCGTCACGTCGAGGTCGAGCTTGTTGAGCGCCTCGACCGTCGGCTCGTCGTGGAAGAGACCGGACAGCAGCGGGCTCGCGCCCACCAGGTCACCGGCGGCGGCGGTGACGGAGTACGGGTTGCCCTGGCGCGCCGTGCGCAGCGACGTCGCCAGGTACTCGACGCCGCCGGCCGGGATGGACTTGACCGTGCCGTCGTGCTGGATCTCGGAGACGTTGCCGGCGGAGCCGGCCGGCGGCTCCAGGTTGCCGTGCAGGTCGTTGAAGGAGAGCAGCTGCACATCGACGGTGCGGCCATGGTGCGGCCGGTGGTCGGCGCGCTCGCCGGAGGCGGCGCCGGCCGGCATGGCGGCGATGAGCGCGCCGACGGTCGCGAGACCGGCGGCGGCCGCGAGCACGCGGCGGTTCCGCTTGGCCGCGCGATGGTTGGGAGGTGTCGCTGACATCTGTCCCCTTGTCAGTCCAGCGTGGTGTGAGGGCGGGGGCTGTCTGGCCATGACCCGCCGGACAGCCCCGCGAGCGGCAGCCTAGAGTCAACGCGCGTAGCGCGACAGGGGGATGTGGGTTACGACCTGGTTGCCGTCTTTCGTCAACGGGTGATTACCGCACCATCACCCGCATGACGGACATATCTCCGCACACGTGGCGGTCACTTCGGCCCCCCGGCCTCTCGAGCCGCCGACCGGCGCCCCCTCCGCCGTACCCTCGAAGCATGACGATCGACGCAGTGATTCCGGAGCCCGGCCGGCAGATCCAGTCCCTCGACGAGCTCACCTCCGAGCAGGCGGAGGCCGTGCTGGGCCTGCTCACAGAGGCCGCGCGGAACGACGGGATGCAGGCCGTCTCCGAGCAGGGCCGGCTGCAGCTGCGCGGCGGGCGGCGGGAAGGCGTACGCCACTTCCTGCTCACCGTCGGCGACCAGCTCGTCGGCTACGCCCAGCTGGAGGACACCGACCCCGTCGAGGCACCGGCGGCCGAACTCGTCGTCCACCCCGGCCACCGGGGCCGCGGGCACGGACGGGCGCTGGGCACGACGCTCCTGGACGCCTCCGGCCGGCGGCTGCGGATGTGGGCGCACGGCGGCAAGTCGGCCGCACGGCACCTCGCCCAGGTGCTCGGCCTCACCCTCTTCCGCGAACTGCGCCAGCTCCGCCGCCCGTTGGACCTGCGGGACATCCCCGAACCGGTCTACCCGGCCGGCGTCACCGTGCGGACCTTCCGGCCCGGCGAGGACGACGCCGCGTGGCTCGCCGTGAACGCCGCCGCCTTCGCCCACCACCCGGAGCAGGGCTCCCTGACCCAGCGGGACCTCGACGACCGCAAGGCCGAGCCGTGGTTCGACCCGAAGGGCTTCTTCCTGGCCGAGCGGGGCGGCGAGATCGTCGGCTTCCACTGGACGAAGATCCACGCCGAGGAGCAGCTCGGCGAGGTGTACGTGGTCGGCATCCGCCCCGACGCCCAGGGCGGCGGCCTGGGCAAGGCCCTCACCGCCACCGGCCTGCGGCACCTCGCCGCGCAGGGCATGCCGACCGCGATGCTCTACGTCGACGCCGACAACCCCGCCGCGCTGCGCGTGTACGAGCAGCTCGGCTTCGCCACCCACGAGGTCGACCTGATGTACCGCACGGAGTCATGACAGCGGCTCGGGGGCGGCCTTCCGGGCAGCACTCGGGCGGACAAGGAGCGGTGTCCGTTGACACCGCCCCCTTTCTGCATCACTATTCCACTACTCAACTAGTGAAAGGGTGGTGCACCGACATGGTCGAGTTCCGGATCGACCGGCGCAGCGGAGTCGCCACCTACCTCCAGATCGTCCAGCAGACCAAACAGGCCCTGCGGCTCGGCCTGCTGGAGCCCGGCGACAGGCTGCCGACGGCCCGCGAGGTCGTCGAGGCCACCGCGATCAACCCGAACACCGTGCTCAAGGCCTACCGCGAACTGGAGCGCGAAGGGCTCGTCGAGGCACGCCGGGGCCTCGGCACGTTCATCACCCGCACCCTCGGCGGCCAGGCCGCCGACACCCCGCTGCGGGCCGAACTCGCCGACTGGGTCGACCGGGCGCGCGACGCCGGGCTCGAGCCGGACGACATCACGGCGCTGATCACCTCCGTGCTGGAGGAGCGCACACAGGACGACCACAAGGGGGACGGCGCATGACGGCGACCGCGATCGAGGCGACGGGCCTCGGCCTGGCCTACGGGAAGCGGGGCCGCCGGGCCCTGCACGACTGCTCGTTCCGCATACCGGTCGGCCGCGTCTGCGCCCTCGCCGGACCCAACGGAGCCGGCAAGTCCACGCTGCTCGCCCTCGTGGCGGGTCTGCTCCGGCCGGGCGACGGGGTGCTGCGGGTCCTCGGCGGCACACCCTCCGACGTACGCGCACGCCTCGCCTACGTCGCCCAGGACAAGCCGCTGTACCCGCAGTTGACGGTCCGCGAGACACTGCGGCTGGGGCGGGAGCTCAACCCCGGCCGGTGGGACGCGACCGTCGCGGAACGGATCGTCGAGGAGGGCGGTCTCGACCCCCGCGCCCGGATCCGGGGCCTCTCCGGCGGACAGCGCACCCGCGTCGCCCTCGCCCTCGCGCTCGGCAAACGCCCCGAACTGATGCTGCTGGACGAGCCGATGGCCGACCTCGACCCGCTGGCACGGCACCGGCTGATGGCCGCCCTGATGACGGAGGCCGCCGACCACGGCACCACCATCGTGATCTCCTCGCACATCCTGTCCGAGCTGGAGACCACCTGCGACTACGTGCTCCTCGTCGACGGCGGCCGGGTGCGCCTCGCCGGCGAGACGGAGGACCTGATCGCCGCCCACACCCTGCTCACCGGGCCGGTCGCCGACCTGCCCGACCACACCGTCGTCGAATCACGCACGACGGGCCGTCAGCTGACCGCGCTGGTACGGGGGTCCCGCGCGGTCGGCGGCGGCTGGCAGGCCGCGAGGCCGTCCCTGGAGGAACTGCTCATGGCACATCTGCGCAGCCCCGACGCCCCGGCGCTGCTGACCCCGAGCGCGGAGGTGGCGGCCGCATGAGCGCGCTCACCACGTCCCGCCCACGGCTGCGGGGCATCACCTGGGTCGTCGTCCACCAGCACCGCCGCATCCTGAGCACCGCGGCCGCGCTGCTGGCTGCCGCGGCGGCCGTCACGGCCGGGCTGCGGATCGCGTACGGGACGAGCTCGTACGACGACACCGGCGGCCTCTTCACACGCTTCGCCTACCAGGGCGGGCTCGCCGCCGTCGCCGACTTCCTCACGAACGCCGCCCTGCTGCTGCCGCTGCTCGTCGCCGCCCTCGTGGCGGGACCGGTGATCGGCCGGGAGCTGGAGAGCGGGACGTACAAGCTGGTCTGGTCGCAGTCGCTGCCACCTGTCCGCTGGTTCACCGCGAAGGTCGCCGTGCCCGCGGCGGCCGTCGCCGTCACCACCGTGGGCGTGACCGTCCTCTTCCGGGTCCTGTGGGGTCCGGTGTCCTGGGACCACCGGCTGGGCTGGTATGAGCGGCAGGTGTTCCTCGTCCTCGGGCCGACCCTGCTCGCCTACGGTCTCCTCGCGGTCGCCGTCGGCGCCCTCGCCGGCCTGCTGGTGCGCCGCACCCTGATCGCGATGTCCGTCGCGGGCCTCACGACCGGGACCGTCATGGTGGTCATGGCCGCGCTGTGGGGCCGCCTGTGGCCGTCCGTCACCGTCGAACGGCAGAACACGGACCCCAATGTCCGGGGGTACGACGAATTCATCCTGGACCGGGGCCTGCTGACCTCCACCGGCGAGCGCCTGCCGGACAGCCTGTGCTTCGAGCCCGGTTACGAGGCCTGCGCTGCACGGCACGATGTCACCGGCGTCTATCAGGACCACCACCCCTTCTCGCACCTGTGGCCGCTCCAGCTCGTCGAGACCGGCATCGTCCTCGCACTCGCCGCCGCGGCGGCCTACGCGGCCTTCCGGGTCTTCCGCCGCCGCCACGCCTGACCCGCCCGCCGGGCAGTACGGCCCCCGGGGAGCGACCC
>NZ_JBSGZJ010000474.1:0-5459 GCF_053610925.1 Streptomyces sp. NPDC054847
GCCCGGGCCCGAGAGATCTCGGCGGGACGCGGGCGGTCCCCCGGGGGCTCAGCGCTCCTGGCCGGGGTGCCGCAGGCGCCAGCCCTGCCACGCCGACTCGACCATCTGCCGGACGTCGTACTGGGCGCTCCAGCCCAGCTCCTTGCGGATGAGTTCGGCGGAGGCCACCACCCTAGCCGGGTCCCCGGGACGACGGGCCGCGATCTCGGCCTCCGTGTCCGTGCGGCCGCTGACCTCGCGGATGAGGTCCACCATCTCGGCGACGGACACACCCTCGCCCCGTCCGATGTTCAGCACCAGTTCGGCGGAGGGGTCCTCGACCAGCCGGCGTGCGGCGGCCACATGCGCGGAGGCGATGTCCTCGACGTGGATGTAGTCCCGTACGCAGGTGCCGTCCGGGGTCGGGTAGTCGTCCCCGAAGATCAGCGGTGACCGGCCCTGGTCCAGTCGCTCGAAGACCATGGGCACGAGGTTGAAGATGCCGGGGTCACCGAGCTCGGCAGAAGCGGCACCGGCCACGTTGAAGTAGCGGAGCGAGGCGGTGGCCATGCCGTGCGCCCGGCCCGCCCCGCGCACCAGCCACTCGCCGGCGAGCTTGGTCTCACCGTAGGGACTCATCGGAGCGCATTCCGTCTGCTCCGTCACCAGGTCCACGTCGGGCATCCCGTAGACGGCGGCGGAAGAGGAGAAGAGGAAGCGGCGGACACCCGCGTCCGCAGCGGCCTCCAGCAGGGTCTGGAGCCCCGTGACGTTCTCGCGGTAATAGAAGAGCGGACGCTCGACGGATTCCCCGACCTGCTTCTTCGCCGCCACGTGGACGATTCCCTCGACCGCGTGCTCCCGCAGGAGACGGTCGACCAGCTGCCGGTCCAGTACGGAACCGCGCTCCAGCGGCACACCGGCCGGAAGCCTCGCCGGGTCACCCGTGCTGAGGTCGTCGAGGACGACCACGCGCTCCCCGCCCTCGGTGAGGGCCTTCACCACGTGAGAACCGATGTAGCCGGCACCGCCTGTGATCATCCACGTCATTCAGCCAGTCTAGGAGACGGCACGAGCTGCCTCGGCAGGCCAGGGCGGCACCGCCGGCGCCGACCTCCCGGGTGACGACTGCTCCACCGCGATTTCGCCTGGTGGACCGGTCTTCCTATTCGCAAGCGGCTCGGCGCCGTCCGGCGGCTATGCCTCAGATCACGCCCCGCTCCGGTTGAACACGGAAGGGCGGACGGTGAAGACTCTGACACAATGTGTTGTTTTGCCCAGCCGGTCACGTCTCATGGCGATCGCCACCGGCACCTCCGGGCGGTCCTCACGTGCCCCGCCCACGCGTAACGATCGTGGAACGACGAGCACCGCGGCCCCGGGGTCCACGGCAGGACCGGCCATGAACACGAGGTAGCTTTGGTGTGCCTAAAGGAAGACAAGTGGATCGAGGTGCCAGTGCCTGACGTCTCCGTGGTCGTCATCGCCTACAACGACGCTGAGCGTCTCCCGACGGCCGTTCGGTCGGTGTTGGACCAGACCCTGCAGAGCGTCGAAGTCGTGATCGTCGACGATTTCAGCAGTGACCGCACCTTCGAGGTCGCACAAGAGCTGGCGGCCGCCCACCCCGACAGGATCCGGGCGTACCAGCTGCCCGAGAACAGCGGCGCGGGCGGCGAACCCCGCAATGTCGGTATCGGGCATGCCCGTGGCCGTTACGTCATGTTCCTCGACAGTGACGACGTCCTCGAGGTCAACGCCTGCCGCAACATGGTCTCGGCCGCCGACGAGACGCAGGCCGACATGGTCTCCGGGCTCTGCGTGCGTCTCCACAAGGACAGCCGCAACAAGAAGCGCGACGCCTGGTACGCCTGGCTCTACTCGACCACCCGCACGCTCAATTCGGTCACCGAGCTGCCGGACCTGTTCGTCTGGGACACCCTTTCCACGAACAAGTGCTACCGCCGCGACTTCCTCATCGACAACGAGCTCCGCTTCCCCAAGGGGATGTTCTACGAGGACCTGATGTTCATCGCGGAGGCCTACCTCGCCGCGAAGCGCATCACCCTGATCCCCAACCAGGTCTATTTCTGGCACGTCCACGAGCAGGCCGCGGTCAAGTCCGTGACCAACCGCCGCCACGAGATGACCAATTACTCCCACCGGCTGGAGGTCCACCGGCGCATCGACGCCCTGCTGGAGCAGCACGGGCTGGACGAGATCAAGCTCGCCAAGGACGTCAAGTTCCTGAAGCACGACCTCGTTCTGCACCTGCGCGACCTGCCCTTCCGCAACGAGTCGTACCGGGCGGAGTTCGCCGAGCTCTCACGGGAGTACCTCGCAAGCCTCAACCACGAGGCCTACGGGAAGGTCCTGCCGATCCAGGCGATATGTGCTCACCTGCTGCAGCAGGACGACTGGCAGAACCTGCTGCCGGCGGTCGACACCCTGATCCACCGTGACAAGGTCTCCTCGCCGCTCAAGGAGCTGGACGGCCGCATCTACTGGTGCGCCGAGCACCTCGACGACGAGTTCTCCCGCAGCGTGCTGGACGTCACGGACCTGGGTTACCACCAGAAGTCGATCAGCCAGCTCTACCTCCGCAACATCCTCACCGCCTTCTCCGAGGCCGACGGCACGGTCAACATGGCGGGCCGGATCACCAATCCGCTGGGAATGATCGGGCCTGACGCCGCGCTCAAGGGCGAGCTGGAGTTCAGGGCCAGGCGCCGTAGCCTGAAGTCGTTCTCCTTCCCCGTACGGGCGGTGCGCCACGAGGGCGAGACGATCGGCTGGGAGGCGGAGGCCGACATCAGCTCCCGGCTCAGGCCGCTCGGCATCATCGACACGGTGTGGGACGTGCGGCTGATCCTGCACGTGGACGGGGCCCGCACGACCACCCGGCTCACTGTCGGGGACACCGACCTGACCGGTGGGCAAATGCCGGTCCGCCCCCGCCTGACCCGACTGGTCGCCGACCACATCGAGGCGCATGCGACGGCGAAGGGGCATCTGGCGTTCCGGCTCGTCTCCGAGCGGCACGACAGCGAGCGGATCGAGGAACTGATCCGCCGCGGTGTGCGGGGCAAGCCGGGCAAGCTGGCGAAGGCCGGCTACCGCAAGGCGAAGCAGCTGCACAAGGACCTCACGTCCGACCAGAACAAGCTGCGGATCTACCACGAGGTGTACAGCCGCCTGCCGGTCAAGAAGCGCACCGTCGTCTTCGAGAGCCACCTGGGCAAGCAGTACAGCGACAGCCCGCGCGCCATCTACGAGGAGATGGTCCGGCAAGGACTGGACTTCGAGGCGATCTGGTCCTACTCCGGCAGCCCGAAGGACTTCCCCAAGGACGCCACCCTGGTGCGGCGCTGGTCGCTGCCCTACCTCAAGGCCCTGGCGCGGGCGGAGTTCTGGGTGGACAACCAGAGCTACCCGCTCAAGCTCGCCAAGCGGCCCGAGACGACGTACATCCAGACCTGGCACGGCTCCGCGCTGAAGAAGATGGGCTTCGACCAGCCCGCGCAGAAGGCGCTGCCGCGTCGGGAGCAGGAGGCCCAGCAGCAGACGCTCAACCGTTTCGACCACTTTCTCGTACGGTCGGAGCACGACGTCCGCACTCTGGCCAAGGCGTTCCGGCTTCAGGAGAAGACGCTGCTGCGGGTCGGATATCCCCGTAACGACGTCCTCGTGCGGGCACGCGACGCCGAGGCCGCGGCCGGCAGCCGCTCGCGTGGTCCGCTGGCGGAGCAGCTGGGCATTGCCGCCGACAAGACGGTCCTGCTGTACGCGCCCACTTTCCGCACGGCGGGCCGTGGTCGGCACAGCCGCTTCGAGCTGCCGTTCGACGTGGACCGTTTCGCGGAGGAGTTCGGCGACCGCTATGTGCTGCTCGTGCGCGCGCACTACCTCAACCATGTAGTGCTGCCGCCCACGGTGCGCGGCAAGGTCATCGACGTGTCCGCCCACCACGACGTGACTCCGCTGATGGAGCTCGCCGACGCGCTGGTCACGGACTACTCCTCTGTGATGTTCGACTACGCGGTGCTCGACCGGCCGATGCTCTTCTTCACGTACGACTACGACGCCTACGTGCACGAGGGACGAGGTACTTACTTCGACCTGCTCGAACACGCGCCGGGCCCCGTCTTCCGTACCGAGGAGGAGTTCCACGACGCCGTCCGCTCCTTGGACGAGCAGAAGCCCAAGTACGCCGAGGCCCGCCGCCGGTTCGTCGCGGAGTTCGGTGAGTACGACCTGGGTACTGCCGCGCAGAGCATCGTCGATCAGTTCTTCGCCGACTGGAGCCGTTGATGACCAACCACACCACGGAACCGCGTGACATCTTCCTGGTGTCGAACAGCGTCGACGAACTGGGCGGCATCACCAGCTGGTCCCACCAGATCGCCCGTCTCTTCAGCGAGCGCGGCCACAACGTGCATGTCGTCGGCGTGACCCCCGCGCCCGACGGCCGCCGGGCCGATCTGGGGTCCGACCTGCCTTACCTCACGACGACGCTGTACGACGAGCACCCGCCCACGGTCAGGTCCGTGCGCGGCCTCAAGGGCAGGCTGAATCTCGTCGAGCGCCGACGCCGCCACCTGCGCGACTCCGCGATGCGCACCCAGGCGGCCAAGCTCACCTCGATGTTCCGGGCCGCCCGGCCCGGAGCCGTCGTCATCGTCACCCAGGTCTGGGCCATGGAATGGGTCGCTCTCGCCGACACCGCCGGTCTGACCGTGATCGGCATGAGCCACGAGTCGTACGAGACGTGCCGCAGGTCGTCCCGGTTCCAGCGCGTCAAGCGGCTGTACAAGGACGTCGACCGGATGCTCACGCTCACCCGTGAGGATGCCGATCTCTGGATCCGCCAGCAGTTCGACAACGTCGGATCCATGCCCAATCCGCTGCCCTTCTTCCCCGAGGTCCCTTCGGACCGCAGTGCGAAGACCGTGGTCAGCATCGGCCGTCTGCACGAGGAGAAGGGCGTCGACCTGCTGCTCGACGCCTGGGCCGAGGTCGCGCCGCTGCATCCGGACTGGACTCTGCGGATCTACGGTTCCGGCGAGGAAGAGGCAGCGCTGAAGAAGCAGAGCGCGCAGCTGGGGCTGAGTACCTCCGTCGAGTGGATGGGGCGCACCAGCGACGTCCCCGGTGCCCTGCGGGAGAGCTCCCTGTTCGCGCTGTCCTCCCGCGGCGAAGGCTTCCCTCTCGCGCTCATGGAGGCCATGGCAACGGCCGTGCCCTGTGTGGCCTTCGATGTCGCGCCGGGCGTGCGAGAGATCATCTCGGACGGAGAGGACGGTTTCCTCGCGCCCCCCGGCAACACCGCCGAGTTCGCCCGCAGGCTCGACATGCTGATCACCGACAAGGAGCTGCGTGACCGGATGGGTGAGCGGGCCAGGCGGGAGATCCAGCGCTACTCCACCACCGAGATCGTGAGCCGCTGGGAAGACCTCTTCGCCGGCCTACAGCGGGCGGGG
>NZ_JBSGZJ010000475.1:0-5459 GCF_053610925.1 Streptomyces sp. NPDC054847
GAACAACCGGGTGCCCGTCTCGCGTTGTGAGCAGCCTCCCCTCCCCGCGCGATCGGGGCGGCAGAGGTCGATACCATGGCCTTTCCGGGCCTGACCCGGGGGACCCGGACCCTCCCCCAGACTCCGTCTGGGGGGACCCCCAAGGAGCGCTCTTGCCAGACGAGGCCCAGCCCGCCGCCGCGCAGCCCGACCAGAAGGCCGACAAGGCCGCGGCATCCCCTGTCACGCCCGAGCCGAAGCGGGCGGAGAGGCCGGGGCCGGCCGCGCCCGAGCGAGTGAGCCAGGTCCCCGTTACGGCGCCCAAGCCGTTGCCCCCGAGCACGGCGCGCACCGGCGGCTCCTCGAACCGGGTACGCGCGCGTCTGGCGCGCCTGGGCGTGCAGCGTTCCTCCCCGTACAACCCGGTGCTCGAGCCACTGCTGCGGATCGTGCGCAGCAACGACCCCAAGATCGAGACGTCGACGCTCCGCCAGATCGAGCGTGCCTACCAGGTCGCCGAGCGCTGGCACCGCGGGCAGAAACGCAAGAGCGGCGACCCTTACATCACGCATCCGCTGGCCGTCACCACGATCCTCGCCGAGCTGGGCATGGACCCGGCGACGCTGATGGCCGGGCTTCTGCACGACACGGTCGAGGACACCGAGTACGGCCTCGACCAGCTCCGCCGGGACTTCGGCGACTCGGTCGCGCTGCTCGTCGACGGCGTCACCAAGCTCGACAAGGTCAAGTTCGGTGAGGCCGCCCAGGCCGAGACCGTGCGCAAGATGGTCGTCGCCATGGCCAAGGACCCGCGCGTCCTGGTCATCAAGCTCGCCGACCGGCTGCACAACATGCGCACCATGCGCTACCTCAAGCGGGAGAAGCAGGAGAAGAAGGCCCGCGAGACGCTCGAGATCTACGCGCCCCTGGCCCACCGCCTGGGCATGAACACCATCAAGTGGGAGCTCGAGGACCTCGCCTTCGCGATCCTCTACCCCAAGATGTACGACGAGATCGTCCGTCTCGTCGCCGAGCGGGCGCCCAAGCGCGACGAGTACCTCGCCATAGTGACCGACGAGGTCCAGTCCGATCTGCGCGCCGCCCGCATCAAGGCCACCGTGACCGGCAGGCCCAAGCACTACTACAGCGTCTACCAGAAGATGATCGTCCGCGGCCGGGACTTCGCGGAGATCTACGACCTGGTGGGCATCCGCGTCCTCGTCGACACGGTCCGCGACTGCTACGCGGCACTGGGCACCGTCCACGCCCGCTGGAACCCGGTTCCGGGGCGGTTCAAGGACTACATCGCGATGCCCAAGTTCAACATGTACCAGTCGCTGCACACGACGGTCATCGGGCCGAACGGCAAGCCGGTCGAGCTGCAGATCCGCACCTTCGACATGCACCGCCGCGCCGAGTACGGCATCGCCGCCCACTGGAAGTACAAGCAGGAGACCGTCGCCGGCGCCTCCAAGATCCGCACCGACGTCCCCAAGGCAGGCAAGGGCACGGCCGGCCAGGACACCGTCAACGACATGGCGTGGCTGCGGCAGCTGCTCGACTGGCAGAAGGAGACCGAGGACCCCGGCGAGTTCCTCGAGTCGCTGCGCTTCGACCTCTCCCGCAACGAGGTCTTCGTCTTCACGCCCAAGGGCGACGTGATAGCGCTGCCCGCGGGCGCCACCCCGGTCGACTTCGCCTACGCGGTGCACACCGAGGTCGGTCACCGCACCATAGGGGCGCGGGTCAACGGGCGTCTCGTGCCGCTCGAGTCGACCCTCGACAACGGCGACCTGGTGGAGGTCTTCACCTCCAAGGCCGAGGGCGCCGGCCCGTCCCGTGACTGGCTGGGCTTCGTCAAGTCGCCGAGGGCGCGCAACAAGATCCGCGCCTGGTTCTCCAAGGAGCGCCGCGACGAGGCCATCGAGCAGGGCAAGGACGCCATCGCGCGCGCCATGCGCAAGCAGAACCTGCCGATCCAGCGGATCCTCACCGGCGACTCCCTGGTGACCCTCGCCCACGAGATGCGCTACCCCGACATCTCGTCGCTGTACGCGGCGATCGGTGAAGGCCACGTGGCCGCGCAGGGCGTCGTGCAGAAGCTGGTGCAGGCCCTCGGCGGCGAGGAGGCCGCCAGCGAGGACCTCGCCGAGTCCACCCCGCCGTCCCACGGCCGCAGCAAGCGCCGCAAGAGCGCCGACCCGGGCGTGGTGGTCAAGGGCGTCGAGGACGTGTGGGTGAAACTGGCCCGCTGCTGCACACCGGTGCCGGGCGACCCGATCATCGGGTTCGTCACCCGCGGCAGCGGCGTGTCCGTGCACCGCGCGGACTGCGTCAACGTCGACTCGCTCTCGCAACAGCCCGAACGGATCCTCGACGTCGAATGGGCCCCCACCCAGTCGTCGGTGTTCCTCGTCGCCATCCAGGTCGAGGCACTCGACCGGTCCCGTCTGCTGTCCGACGTGACCCGGGTCCTCTCCGACCAGCACGTCAACATCCTCTCCGCGGCCGTGCAGACCTCACGCGACCGGGTGGCCACCTCGCGCTTCACCTTCGAGATGGGCGACCCCAAGCACCTGGGTCACGTCCTGAAGGCGGTTCGAGGCGTGGAGGGCGTCTACGACGTCTACCGCGTGACCTCGGCGCGGCGGCCGTAGATCGCGGGCAGGGGGCGGCATGGGAGACAAGGACTTAGTCGCGGAGCGGTACCGCCTGGAGGCGCTCATCGGCACCGGCTCGGTGAGCGAGGTCCACCGGGCGACGGACGTACGCCTCGGGCGCAAGGTCGCCGTGAAACTCCTCTCCGGTGTCCAGGGCATGCCCGGGAACGACGAGACCAGGGAGCGGTTCGCACGCGAGGCCGCGGCGCTGACCCGCATCGTGCACCCCGGTGTGGTGACGCTCTTCGACTACGGCGTGCACGAGGGCATCCCGTATCTGGTCATGCCCCTGCTGGAGGGGCTGAACCTCGCCGCTCTGGTGCAGGAGACCGGCCGGCTGCCCGCTCCTGTCGTCGCCTGGGTGGGCCTGTCCGTCGCCCACGCGCTCCAGGCGGCGCACGACGCGAACGTGCTGCACCGCGACGTGAAGCCCTCGAACATCGGCATCACCCCCGAGGGCCAGGTGGTCCTCCAGGACTTCGGCGTCGCCAAGCTCGTCGGCACCGATGCCATCACCCGGGCGGGCACGTCCCCGGGCACCCCGCAGTTCATGGCCCCCGAGATCATCCAGGGCGGTCACCCGACCGTCGCGGCGGACCTCTACGGACTGGGCGTCTGCCTGTACCAGACGATCACCGGCGAACTGCCGTTCGCCGACGCGGTCGACGTCGGCGCGATACTTCTGCGGGCCGTGCAGGGTGTGGCACCGACCCACGGCCGCCACGGCCTTCCCGACGAACTGACCCGCGTCGTCGACAAGTTGTGCGCCAGGGAGCCGGCCGACCGGCCGTACTCGGCGACCGCTGTGGCCGAGGTGCTCGCCCCTCTCGTCCACGACGGGAAGGCGGCCCTGGCCGCCCTCGTTGCAGGACGTGCCCGGGCGGAAGCGGTCCAAGGGATCTTCGCGCCGCCCGCCGTTCGCCCTCCCGACGCGGCGGACGAGGGACCCGAGTACGACTGGACGGCCGCGCCACCGCCCGGAGACCACCCCCATCACCACGGACCGGGCTTTCCACCGACCCTGAGCGTCGGTGTCCGCCGTCTGGTCCTCAGCAGCATGACTCCTCAGAACGCCGCGTCCCGGCTGCGCGAAGCGGTCAACCTGGTGTTGCGGGGACACCTCCAGGAGGCCGCGCAGATGTTCGCGGTGATCGTCCCCGTCTGCGCGGCGTCACTGGGACCCGACCACGAGACCACGCTGACCAGCCAGTACTGGCACGGCATCTGTCTGGCGCGCCTGGGAGCCGGGCCGGAAGCCGTCGAACTGTTCGCCCAGGTGAACAAGATGGTCGACCGACGGAAGGACGGAAACGGTGAATGACCTCACCGTAAGGGTCACGGCAACGGGGGACGGTGAGGACGCGCTGCGTTCGCTGCTCCGCTGGGTGCACGAGGACGAGAACCTGGACGGCCGCGCACGCGGCCGGATCGGCGCCGCCTCCGCACCCGAGCCCGGGAGCATGGGGTCCGGTTTCGACCTCGTCCAGTTCGCCGTCGCCAGTGGCCTGTCCACCAGCGCCCTGGTGGTCTCCGTGCTCCAGTGGCGCTCGTCACTGCGGCGTCCGCCCGCGGTCACCCTCAGCCGCGACGGCGTGGAGATCCGCCTCGCCAAGGAGGCCGCGGACGACCCCGAGACACTCGGCAGAATCATGGCCGCCCTGGAGAAGCGGAACGATGACGGCGCTCGCTGACCCGAGCCTGTCCCGTGCCGTCCTCATAGGCACTGCTTCGTACCTGCACCTCGAACAGCTGCCGGCGGTCGAGGCCAACCTGGTGGACCTGGCGGGCCAGTTGTGCGACCCGACGGTCTGGGGGCTGCCCGTGCAGCACTGCACGCTCGTCGCGGACCCGCAGACGTCCTCCGGGATGCTCGACCCCGTCCACGAGGCGGCCGAGGAGGCCACGGACACCCTCCTCGTCTACTACGCCGGGCACGGTATGAGGGACGCGGAGTCGGCCGACCTGTACCTCGGGCTCGTCGGCTCGAGGGAAGGCACCGGCTACACCGCGGTGGCCTACCAGCATCTGAGAGGCGCACTCCGGTCCGCCCGGGCCCGCCGCAAGGTGGTCGTCCTCGACTGCTGCTTCAGCGGCCGGGCGGCCCGCACACTGTCGGGCTCCGGGCTCGCCGCGCAGGCGGCTGTCGACGGCGCGTACGTACTGACCGCTTCGCCCCGCGACCGGGTGGCGCTCGCACCCGACGGCGAGCGGTACACCGCCTTCACGGCTGAACTGCTGCAGATCCTGCGGCGGGGCGTTCCGGACGGGCCCGAACTGCTCGACCTGGACACGCTGTACCGGGTCCTGAAGTCACGTCTCCAGGCGAAGAACCGCCCCGTCCCACAGCGCTCCCAGGAGAACACCGTCGGCGCGCTGCCACTGGCCCGGAACAAGGCGAGGGCGGGAGAACGCGCACCGGCCGGCCCGGTGCTCGCCGCCGATGTCCGCGCCGCCGCCGTGGCCACCGGACTCAACGTCGCCCGCATGCTGCGCGCCGCGGGCAACACCCGCGACGCGCTGCCCGTCCTGCGCCTCGCCCTTCAGGAGCAGCCGCCCGCCGGCCAGGGCAACCTGCTGGCCGTACAGCTCGAACTGTCCGACGTACTCGCGGAGACGGGACAGATCCCGGAAGCCATCACCGTGCTGGAGTCCGCCTTCCAGCAGGTCCACAAGGCGTACGGGCCGGAGGCCGTAGAGGTGTGCCGGCGGCTCGCGGACCTCCTCCAGGAGTCCGGCAACCACATCCAGGCCTGCGAGGTGCTCAAACACGCCCTGGACCTTGCCGACGGCACCCTGCCGGGCCGCTGAACGGCCGGAGCC
>NZ_JBSGZJ010000476.1:0-5458 GCF_053610925.1 Streptomyces sp. NPDC054847
GTCGTCCGTTCCCGGCGTCTCGTACCGTGACCCACGACAACACCCGGCCGGGACAAGGGATGTGACCGCCATCGCCGTACGGACGGACGCGAAGGAGCCGCTGCCCGCGCTGCGGCTGTACCGGGCCGCCCAGGAGCCGCTGGCCGCCGTCCTGCTGTTGCACGGAGGCCGCGCCGACGCACTGGAGCCACCGCCCGCCCTCAACCTCCCGCTCGCGCGGATGAAGCCGTTCGCGCGGGCCATAGGCCGTGCCACGGCCGGTCAGCGTGTGGCGCTCGGCCGGGTCCGCTACGGCCACCGCGGCTGGAACGGGGAGCGCGCGGACGCGGCCCGTGACGCCCGCCTGGCTCTGGAAGAACTGGCCACGCTGACCGGGGCGGTGCCGACGGTCCTGGTGGGCCACTCCATGGGCGCGCGGGCCGCCCTGCACGCGGCGGGACACCCGCAGGTGAAGGCGGTCGTCGGGCTCGCCCCCTGGTGCCCGCCCGAGGACCCGGTCGACCACCTCGAAGGCAGGACCGTGGTACTGCTGCACGGCGACCGCGACCGGATCACCGACCCGGCGGAGACCTGGGCGTTCGCCGCACGGGCGCGAGCGGCGGGCGCCGACGTCCGCGAACTGCCGGTGCCCGGCGGCGACCACGCGATGCTCCGCGGCGCGGCCGGCTGGCACGCGCACACCACACGCCTGGTGCTCGAACTGCTCGGCACCGCCGGCTGACCGAGCTTGTGGGGACAGGCTCCGCGCCGGCCGTGGGGCCGGCGGGGAGCCCGGCGGCCTCACCAGCCGCGTGCGCGCCACTCGGCCAGGTGCGGACGCTCCTCGCCCAGACTGGTGTCCTTGCCGTGCCCCGGATAGACCCATGTCTCGTCGGGGAGACGGGCGAACAGCTTCTCCTCCACGCCGTCGAGCAGGCTCGCGAACGCCTTCGGATCGTCGTGGGTGTTGCCCACACCGCCCGGGAACAGGCAGTCACCGGTGAAGACGTGCGGGTGGCCGTGCGGGTCGTCGTAGACGAGCACGATCGAGCCCGGGGTGTGACCCACCAGGTGACGGGCGGTCAGCTCCACGCGTCCCACCCGGATCGTGTCGCCGTCGTCGACGGGCACGTCGGTGGGGACGGGGATGCCGTCCGCGTCATGACGCCCGGCGTAGGTGCGTGCGCCGGTCGCCCGCACGACCTCCTCCAGCGCCTGCCAGTGGTCGCCGTGCCGGTGCGTGGTCACGACCGCGGCGATGGAGTCGTCACCGATCAGCTGCAGCAGCGTGTCCGGATCGGCCGCGGCGTCGATCAGCAGCTGCTCGCCGGTGGCCCGGCAGCGCAACAGATAGGCGTTGTTGTCCATCGGTCCGACCGCGACCTTGGAGATCATCAGGTCGGCGAGTTCGTGCACGTCCGCCGGGCCGCCGACCTTCACCGCTCCGCTGTATGTCATGCGTCTCAGCCTATAGCGGGGGCAGTACGGGCAGCGGGCCTCCGGCGCACTCCAGGGCCGAGCCGTCACGGCGGCCGGACAACCAGCCCAGGACGTCGGCGGGGGAGCCGGAGACGGTGACCGGCGTCCCCTCGGAACCGCCCGTCCGCCACTCGCCGCCGGAGGCGAGGATCGTGGTCGGCGGCACATCGGAGCGGCCGCTCCAGCGCTCTGCCAGGAACTCGGTCTCCCGCTCGGTGAAGTCCTTCGGCAGGTCCTCCAGCTCGTAGCCGGCTGCCAGGTCGACATGGTGCAGCTCGACCTCGACGAGGCGGCGGAACGGGACCCGGGCGGCCCGGTCGGTCACGCCGTTGCGCAGCTCCACCGTGCGCTCCCAGTCGCCGGAGGCGCGGCCGGCCTCCTGGAAGCGTTCTGCGGAGGCCCGCAGGTCGTCGAGCTGCTCGGGGAGCGAACGGGGCGCGTCGCGCTCGATGTCGGCGTCGCGCGCCTCACCTGTGACATACATCGGCCGGCCTTCGAGAACATTTACGAGCGCGTCGGCGTTACGGGAGATATGGGCCAGTACGTGCCCGCGGGTCCAGCCCGGCAGCCGTGACGGTCCGGCCACGGCCGCGTTGTCCAGTCCGGCGGCTGCGGTGAGGAGCCGGTCCGTCGCTTCACGTACAGAGCGCAGGTCGCTCACAGGATCGATCATGAGGTCGACCCTAGCCCCGCCCACTCGATCGGGTGAAGGTCTCGACCGACGGCCTGAAATCGAATGCGCGTGCTATACGCTCGGTGGAGGCATCCTTGAAAGTCAGGCATTCATCTTCTGGCGGCCCCCTAGGCTGGGAATCAGCCTCGGACGGGGGCTGTGCCTCCGCTTCTACTCAGAAAGGTGCGGACCGGCGTGGCCGACCGTCTCATCGTTCGTGGCGCTCGCGAGCACAACCTGAAAAACGTCTCGCTCGACCTCCCGCGTGACTCCCTCATCGTGTTCACCGGGCTCTCGGGGTCTGGCAAGTCGTCCCTCGCGTTCGACACGATCTTCGCCGAGGGGCAGCGTCGGTACGTCGAGTCGCTCTCCTCCTACGCCCGGCAGTTCCTCGGACAGATGGACAAGCCGGACGTCGACTTCATCGAGGGCCTCTCCCCGGCCGTCTCGATCGACCAGAAGTCGACCTCGCGCAACCCGCGCTCCACGGTCGGCACCATCACCGAGGTCTACGACTATCTGCGTCTGCTGTTCGCGCGCATCGGCAAGCCGCACTGTCCCGAGTGCCGCAGGCCCATCTCGCGCCAGTCGCCGCAGGCGATCGTCGACAAGGTGCTCGAGCTGCCCGAGGGCAGCCGCTTCCAGGTGCTCTCGCCGCTGGTGCGCGAGCGCAAGGGAGAGTTCGTCGACCTCTTCTCCGACCTGCAGACCAAGGGCTACAGCCGGGCGCGGGTCGACGGGAAGACCATCCAGCTCGCCGAGCCGCCCACGCTGAAGAAGCAGGAGAAGCACACCATCGAGGTGGTCGTCGACCGCCTCACCGTGAAGGACTCCGCCAAGCGCCGGCTCACCGACTCCGTCGAGACCGCCCTCGGGCTCTCCGGCGGCATGGTCGTGCTCGACTTCGTCGACCTCCCCGCGGACGACCCCGAGCGCGAGCGGATGTACTCGGAGCACCTGTACTGCCCGTACGACGACCTGTCCTTCGAGGAGCTCGAGCCCCGCTCCTTCTCCTTCAACTCGCCCTTCGGCGCCTGCCCCGACTGCACCGGCATCGGCACGCGCATGGAGGTCGACCCCGAGCTGATCGTCCCCGACGAGGAGAAGTCCCTCGACGAGGGTGCGATCCACCCCTGGTCGCACGGCCACACCAAGGAGTACTTCGGCCGCCTGATCGACGGGCTCGCCCAGGCACTCGGCTTCTCCACGGACATGCCCTGGGCCGGGCTGCCCGCCCGCGCCAAGAAGGCCCTGCTCCACGGCCACAAGACCCAGCTCGAGGTCCGCTACCGCAACCGCTACGGCCGCGAGCGCGCCTGGACGACCCCGGCCTTCGAGGGGGCCGTGCAGTTCGTCAAGCGGCGGCACTCCGAGGCCGAGAGCGACTCCAGCAGGGAGCGCTTCGAGGGGTACATGCGCGAGGTGCCGTGCCCCACCTGTGAGGGCACCCGGCTCAAGCCGATCGTCCTCGCGGTCACCGTGATGGAGAAGTCCATCGCGGAGGTCTCCGCGATGTCCATCAGCGAGTGCGCCGAGTTCCTCGGCCGCCTCAAGCTGAACGCCCGCGACAAGAAGATCGCCGAGCGGGTCCTCAAGGAGGTCAACGAGCGGCTGCGCTTCCTCGTCGACGTCGGCCTGGACTACCTGTCGCTCAACCGCGCCGCCGGCACCCTGTCCGGCGGCGAGGCCCAGCGGATCCGGCTCGCCACCCAGATCGGCTCCGGCCTCGTCGGTGTGCTCTACGTCCTCGACGAGCCGTCCATCGGTCTCCACCAGCGGGACAACCACCGGCTGATCGAGACCCTCGTCCGCCTGCGCGACATGGGCAACACGCTCATCGTCGTGGAGCACGACGAGGACACGATCAAGGTCGCGGACTGGGTGGTCGACATCGGCCCCGGCGCGGGTGAGCACGGCGGCAAGGTCGTGCACTCCGGGTCGCTGAAGCAGTTGCTGTCCAACAAGGAGTCGATCACCGGGCAGTACCTGTCCGGGAAGCGGTCCATCCCGACCCCGGAGCTCCGCCGCCCGGTCGACCCGTCGCGCAGGCTGACCGTGCATGGCGCCCGGGAGAACAACCTCCAGGACATCGACGTGGCGTTCCCGCTCGGCGTCCTCACGGCCGTCACCGGGGTCTCCGGATCCGGCAAGTCGACCCTGGTCAACGACATCCTCTACACCCACCTCGCGCGCGAACTGAACGGCGCGAAGTCGGTGCCGGGCCGGCACACCCGCGTCGACGGCGACGACCTCGTCGACAAGGTCGTCCATGTCGACCAGTCGCCCATCGGCCGCACCCCGCGGTCCAACCCGGCGACGTACACCGGCGTCTTCGACCACGTCCGCAGGCTCTTCGCGGAGACGATGGAGGCCAAGGTCCGCGGCTATCTGCCCGGCCGGTTCTCCTTCAACGTCAAGGGCGGCCGCTGCGAGAACTGCTCCGGCGACGGCACCATCAAGATCGAGATGAACTTCCTGCCGGACGTTTACGTCCCGTGCGAGGTCTGCCACGGAGCGCGGTACAACCGCGAGACGCTGGAGGTCCACTACAAGGGCAAGTCCATCGCCGAGGTCCTGGACATGCCGATCGAGGAGGCGCTGCACTTCTTCGAGGCCGTCCCGACGATCTCCCGCCATCTGCGCACCCTCAACGAGGTGGGACTCGGTTACGTGAGGCTCGGCCAGTCCGCGCCGACGCTGTCGGGCGGTGAGGCGCAGCGTGTGAAGCTGGCGTCCGAACTGCAGAAGCGGTCCACCGGCCGCACGGTGTACGTCCTGGACGAGCCGACCACCGGTCTGCACTTCGAGGACATCAGCAAGCTGATCAACGTCCTGTCCGACCTCGTCGACAAGGGGAACTCGGTGATCGTCATCGAGCACAACCTCGATGTCATCAAGACGGCGGACTGGGTCGTGGACATGGGCCCGGAGGGCGGCAGCGGCGGCGGCCTGGTGATCGCGGAGGGCACACCCGAGCAGGTCGCGGGCGTCCCGGCGAGCCACACCGGCAAGTTCCTGCGCGACATCCTTGACGCGGACCGGATCAGCGACGCGGGGGCGGCGGTGCCGGCGGCGCGTAAGCCGGCGAAGGCGGCGAAGGTGGGGGCGTCGGCGTCGGTGGCGAAGCCTGCGAAGAAGACAGCGGCACGGGCGGCGCGGAAGGGGTGACGACGGTGGGGGCCGGTCTGCTGCATCGGGCCGTTTCCCCACCCCGCCCCTTCCCGGACCGGGGGCTCTTCCCCCTACGCCTGGCGGCGTGGGGGGACCCCCACCGGGCCCCCGCGCCTCGAATGACGGCGAGGCTGAAGTTGCCGGGCAACTTCAGCC
>NZ_JBSGZJ010000477.1:0-5446 GCF_053610925.1 Streptomyces sp. NPDC054847
CACGTGTCGCGGCGACCCCGGAAAGCCCCGTGCGGCGGCCCGGGCCGCTCGCTCCGGCGGCGGGCGGACCGGGCGGCTGCGGCGGTCCCGCTCCGTCCCGCCGCGGGCCGCTCAGACGTCGCGGCGATGCACGACGGCCACCGCGACGATCGCCGCGAGGAGCGACCATGCGCCGAACACGATCCACGCCTCGGTGACCGACACCGGGTACTTGCTCATGGAGTAGTCGCGTTCGGGGTTCCGCACCAGGGCCTGCCACGCCGAGAGCGGCATCGCGTTGCCGACCTCCTTCACCCACCGGTAGGTCTCACCCTGGAAGAGCGCCGGCAGCAACAGGAGTACACCGACGACCGCGACGACGGTACCCGCGGCGTGGCGGACGAGGGCCCCGAGTGCCATACCGACGAGGGCGCACAGCGGGGCCAGCAGCGCGGCGGCGGCGACGGCCCGCAGAGCCCCGGGATCGCCGAGGGACAGGCCGTGGTGGTCGCGCAGGATCGCCTGGGTCACGCCGAACGACGCGCCTGCGACGACCACGCCGAGGATGAGCATGACCGCGGCCATCACGGCCGCCTTGGCCGCCATCACCGCCCGTCGCGCCGGTACGGCGGCGAAAGTGGTCCGGATCAGACCGCTGGTGTACTCGCCGAAGACCGCGATGGCGCCGACGCTCCCGGCGACGACCATGAGGAGCTGCCATGCCGGGTCGACGAACGCGGTCCCCAGTGGATCGAACAGCATCTCCGGCTTCTCGGGCATGCCGGGAGGCGGGGCGGCCGGCCGGCCGTACTGCTGCGCCAACCGGTCGGCGTTGGACCAGGCGGAATTGACGTTGATCCCGACGACGACCGGCGCGCTGCCTCCGAGGACCCAGTAGGTGGAGCGCAGCGACCAGAGTTTGATCCACTCGGCAACGAGGAGATCCCGGGACCGGGCAGGGATTTCGGCGACGGCCGCGAACACCCGCGGCCCGGGGACCGCCTTCGCGGTGGTGGTCCGTGGGACGGTCATCGGGCTCCTCCCGAGCCGTATTCCACGCTGTCGGCCGTCAGTCCCATGAACGCCTCTTCCAACGAAGCGGCCTGGGTGGTGAGTTCGTGCAGCAGGACGCGGTGATGATGGGCGAGTTCGCCGATGCGCCGCGCGTTCAGGCCCGTCACCGTTCGCCGCCCGGCCGGAGCCCGCGGCGGCGCCCCGGCACGGGGCGATCGAGGGCGTCACCGACCGGGAACGCGAGGTGCTCACCCTCATCGGCCGTGGCCTGTCCAACGGCGAGATCGCCGACCGGCTCTGCATCAGCCCGGCCACGGCCAAGGCCCACGTGGGGCGACTGTTCACCAAGCTGGCGGCCCGCGACCGGGTCCAACTGGTCATCATCGCCTACGAGCTGGGCCTGGTGTCGCCGTCGCGCTGAGCGGGCGTGCATGCCGCGAGCCGCACCGCTGCCGCCGGGGTGAGCGCGCGCCGGGCGGTTCATGGGGCCCGGTCCGTCGGGAGCGGATGGGTGAGGCCGCTGGATTCCAAGTGTCGTACGGGTCCGGCTCGGGCGAGATGTCCCGGTGCGGCCCGCCGGTCCAGCCGGGTACAGCCGCGTCAGGGAGCCGGGTCCGAGTCGCGCTCCAGGAACGGCTCCAGCAGCCCCGGCACCGCCTCCGACGCGAACGTCAGGCCCTCCCCTTCCGCGGCGTCGTAGACGCCGTACGCGCCCGCGCCCGCCGCCGTCGTCGCCATCAGCGTGATCAGGCCCGCGCGGCGCTGGAAGACGGAGCGGCGGGCCGTCCAGCCGATCACGCCCGTCCGCTGCAGTGCGACCGTGCTGCGGCGGACGGTGCCGGAGCGGGTGACGAGGTAGTCGCCTGCGATCCCGTGGCCGAGCGCCCGGTACGCGTCGAGCGCGAGCAGCACCGCGACGGGAACGCCGACCGCCGCCCAGGCGGCCGCGATCCACAGGAGCACGGGCGTGAGCAGCGCGCCGAGGAGCGCGAGGACCGCCGCGGGCAGCAGCGCCGCGCTCAGTGCCCGGCGCAGCCGTCTGCCGCGGGCGGCCCGTGGGTGGGGCGAAAGGAGGGACTGCCGCGTCGGGGAGGCGGAGTCGCGGAGCACCTGGGCGGCCACCTCGTCGGCCAGCGCCCGCGGCACCGCGGGCAGCAGGACGTTGATGTCGGCGTGCTTGTCCTTCTCGTCCTTGACGAGCCCGGTGGCGACGGCGTCCAGCCTCGCGGCGCCGAAGAGTCGGATGCCCAGCGGCTCGACCAGGTCGACGCCGCGCAGCCGGCGTTCCTCGATGGATATCGAGCGTGACGTGAACAGGCCTCGCCGCACCCGCAGTGTGCCGCCGGGCTCCCGTTCGAGCCGGTAGTTCCACCACATCTCGATCCAGAGCCCGAGCGCGCCGACGACACCGGCGACGAGGGCGGTGGCGGCCAGGGTGACGATCACCCATACGAGGGGGGTGTCCTGGAAGCGGTCCCCCACCCAGTCGATGACCTCGGCCTGTGCCCCGAACCACTGGCTGACCTGCATCACCGCGCCCGCCGCCGCGCCGCCGAGCAGTGGGGCGACGAAGGAGACCGGCGCGTAGCGGATCCAGGCCGGATCGAGGACGGCGAGCTCGCCGTCGGGGTGGGTGGCCGCCTCCCGCGGGGTGGTCCTGGCGAGCAGCTCGAGCCGCAGCCGTTCGCCCTCCGCCCGGCCGACGGCGTCGAGTTCGAGCGTGGACTCACCGCCCACGGCGTGTTCGCCCGTGCCGATGCGGACCTTGACGAGTCCGAGGACGCGCAGCAGCACGTTGGCGGTGAGGTCGACGCTCCGGATGCGTTCGCGGGCCAGCGAGCGGCGCTTGACCAGGACCAGCCCGGTGTGGAGTTCGACCCGCTCCGGTCCGATGCGGTAGCGGGTGCGCTGCCAGCGGACCAGGTCGGCGGCGGTGCCGGCGCCGACGACCAGGGCCGCCCCCGCCAGCACCCAGCCGAAGGCCTTCCACAGCGGCATGCCACCCGCGAGCCCGAGGAGAGCGGGGAGCCCGGCGCCGGCCGCGAAGCCGGCCATGACCAGGGCGGTCACCAGGACCGTGCGTCCGTCGAGCCGCCGCCACTCCTCTTCCGGTGTGCTCATGTCGCGTCCCCGGGCGTGGCCCGGGTGATCAGGGTCAGGCTCTCCGCGAGTTCGGCGGCGACCTCGTGGTCGAGTCCCTCGATCCTGACGGCGCCCTTGGCGGAGGCGGTGGTCACCGTGACGGTGGCGAGCCTGAACGCCTGCTCGAGCGGCCCTCTGACCGTGTCCACGGTCTGGATGCGGGACATGGGCGCGATCCGCCACTCCTGCCACAGCGCCCCGGTGCGTACGTACACCGCGTCGTCGGTGACCTCCCAGCGGTGTACGCGGTACCACCAGGCAGGGAAGAACGCGGTGCAGGCGAGACCGACGACGGCGATCACGCCTGCCGGGACCAGCAGCCAGGTGCGGGCGGGCTCGATGAACGCGCCCAGCACGGACAGTACGAGAGCCGGTACGGCGGCGGTCAGCAGGACCTGCGCGCGCCACCAGTTGACGGCCCGTTCGTTCAGCCGGTTGTTCGGCGGCCGCAGCCGCACCGTGTTCTCCCCCGCCATCAGGTCACCGGCCGCGCAGTGTCCGGTACTTGCCGGCCAGCGTCGCGGTGGAGCTGTCGAGCTGCTCGCCTCCCCTGCCCTCGGTCAGCACCGGCTCGATCTTCTTCGCGAGGACCTTGCCGAGCTCGACTCCCCACTGGTCGAAGGAGTCGATGTTCCAGATCGCGCCCTGCACGAACACCTTGTGCTCGTAGAGGGCGATCAACTGGCCCAGTACGGAGGGCGTGAGGTCCTCCGCGAGGATCGTCGTCGTCGGGTGGTTCCCCTTGAACGTCTTGTGCGGCACCAGGTCCTCCGCGACGCCTTCCGCCCTGACCTCCTCGGGCGTCTTGCCGAAGGCGAGGGCCTGCGTCTGGGCGAAGAAGTTGGCCATCAGCAGGTCGTGCTGCGGGACGAGTCCGGCGAGCAGCCCGGGGACCGGCTTGGCGAAGCCGATGAAGTCCGCGGGGATGACCTTCGTGCCCTGGTGGATCAGCTGGTAGTAAGCGTGCTGGCCGTTGGTGCCGGGGGTGCCCCACACGACGGGGCCGGTCTGCCAGTCGACCGGATTGCCGTCACGGTCGACCGACTTGCCGTTGGACTCCATGTCGAGCTGCTGGAGGTACGCGGTGAACTTGGACAGGTAGTGCGAGTAGGGCAGCACCGCGTGCGACTGGGCGTCGAAGAACGCCCCGTACCAGACGCCCAGAAGGCCCAGCAGGAGCGGGGCGTTGGCCTCGGGGGGCGCGGTGCGGAAGTGCTCGTCGACGAGGTGGAAGCCGTCGAGCATCTCGCGGAACCGCTCGGGGCCGATCGCGATCATCAGGGACAGGCCGATCGCGGAGTCGTACGAGTAGCGGCCGCCGACCCAGTCCCAGAACTCGAACATGTTGGCCGTGTCGATGCCGAAGTCGGAGACCTTCTCGGCGTTGGTGGACAGGGCGACGAAGTGCTTGGCGACCGCGTCGGGGCCGACCCGGAGGTTCGTGAGCAGCCACTCGCGGGCGGAGATGGCATTGGTGATCGTCTCGATGGTGGTGAAGGTCTTCGAGGCGATGATGAAGAGCGTCTCCGCCGGGTCGAGATCCCTTACGGCCTCGTGGAGATCGGCCCCGTCGACGTTCGAGACGAAACGGAAGGTCAGGTCCCGCTCGGTGTAGGACCGGAGCACCTCGTACGCCATCGCGGGCCCGAGGTCGGAGCCGCCGATACCGATGTTGACGATGTTCCTGATGCGCCTGCCGGTGTGGCCGGTCCACTCGCCGGAGCGGATCCGCTCCGAGAAGGCGGCCATCTTGTCCAGCACCGCGTGGACGTCCGGCACCACGTTCTCGCCGTCGACCTCGATGACGGCGTCCCGCGGGGCACGCAGGGCCGTGTGCAGGACCGCGCGGTCCTCGGTGGTGTTGATCTTCTCGCCGCGGAACATGGCGTCGCGCAGCCCGGCGACGTCGGTGGCAGCGGCCAGTTCGCGCAGCAGGGCCAGCGTCTCGTCGGTGATCAGGTGCTTGGAGTAGTCCAGGTACAGATCACCCACCTGGAGGGTGTACTTGCTGCCGCGCTCCGCGTCCGCCGCGAACAGCTCCCGCAGATGCGTCCCGCCCAGCTGCTCGCGGTGCTTGCCGAGAGCGGTCCACTCGGGCATCCGGTTGAGCCTGGTCTTGCCTGCGTTCATCTCGGACATCAGCCCACTTCTTCTCGTACCTGCCTGCATGCCCCGCTGCGGTTCCAACCTAATTGATCAGGCCGGTCGGTGAGGCGTCGGCGGGGCGGCGCACGAGAAGCGGCCCGGTAAAGACAAGTCCGGCCGTCACCCTTTTCGGGTGGCGGCCGGACTCAAGAACTAGATCTCGCCC
>NZ_JBSGZJ010000478.1:0-5446 GCF_053610925.1 Streptomyces sp. NPDC054847
GTGGTCCGGGGGCGCTGCGCCCCGGACCCCCGCGCCTCGATCGCCGATACGGGGCTGGTCCTGCCCCGTGCCGGGCCCCCTCCGCGCGGGCAAGGCCGATCGCGCGGAGCGAGACAGGGCCCGCCCGGCACGTGCCACGGCTGCCAGGCCGTGGGGGCAGCTTGAGGACACGACCGAAGGCCTTAACGGATTCGGGCCACGCCCGGCACGCGGCACCCGGCTGCCGGGCCCGGCACAGGCGGGGCCCCGTACGTGGCCGAGCCGCACACCGACAACAGCGGGCCGGGGTGGGCACAACACCCGCCCCACATCGGCACTCGAACGTGCGTACTTTAGTACGCGGTTGTCCTGAATTGTCGACGAGCTTGTAACAGCGGTTAGCCCGGTCCGACGACGCGGGCATCTCATCGGCATGAACCAGTCCAACGCTCCCCTCTCTCCCCTCCCCCTCAGCCGGCCCGACGGCGACGTGCGCCGGCGGGTCGTGTCCGGGGCGCAATTGCGTACGCACGGCTACACGCCCTCGCGGGTCGCCGAGAAGTGCCGGCCCGGCGGGGACTGGCAGTTGCTGCTGCCGGGGGTGTACCTGCTGCATCCGGGACCGGCCACCGGCGAGGAGCGGCTGCACGCCGCGCTGCTCTACGCCGGCCGGCCCGTGCTGCCGGCCCAGCGGCACGACTCGGCGCCGTACGGCGAAGCGATGGCCACCGGGCTCGCCGCGCTCGCGCTGCACGGCTTCACCGCGGCTCCGCCGCTGACCTCGATCGAGCCGATCGACGTGCTCGTGCCGCGGACGCGGCGGCTGCGGTCGACCGGGTTCGCCCGGCTGGTGCGGGGGCATTCGATGCCCCGGGCGGAGGAGGTCGGCGGCGTGCCCGTGGCCCCCGCGTCCCGCGCCCTCGCCGACGCGGTGGCGCAGCTCGACGACGCGGGACTGATCGGCCGGCTGCTGACGGAGGCCGTGCGGGGCGGGCACTGCGAGCCCGCCGCGCTGGTGCGGGAGTTGAACGACGCGCGGCTGCTCGACCGCCCGCACGTCGTGAGCGCCGTGGACGAACTGCTCGCGGAGGGCCGTGCGCTGGCGGAGGGCAGGCTGTACGGGCTCGTCCGCGACGGCGGTCTGCCCGACCCCCTGTGGAACGTGGACCTCCGTCTCCCCGGCGGCCCTCGTCTCGGCCGGGTCGACGCGTACTGGCCGGAGCAGGCCGTGGCCGTGGAGCTGGACACGCGCGCGCCCCGCCAGGACGAGGACGCCCAGTGGTCCCGGTACGCGCGCAAGCGGGAGCATCTGGAGCGGCTCGGCATCACCGTCGTGCACCTGACGCCGCGCAGGCTCCGTGAGTCGCCCGAGCAGCAGGCGACCGTGGTGCGCACCGCGCTGATGGCCGCCGCGGACCGGGAGCCCGCCGCCTATGTGGTGGTGCTGCCCCGCTGAGCGACCCTGCCGAGAACCGGCCTGGAGTGCCACAGCTCCAGGCCCACGTCGACGAGTTCGACGCGGTGGAGCGACGGCACCGCCTTCAGCGGGTGCCAGGCGGCGAGGTCCGTGGATCCGCCGGTCTCGTTGCGCAGCTCGCCGCCGGTGATCCGGCCCTCGTACACGATCCGCAGGCCCTGGAAGTCCGCGAAGGCGCCCAGCTTGCGCGGGTAGCGGCGGCGTACCGAGTCGAGGCCGAGCAGCGCGGTCATCTCGGCGATGTAGCCGGTCTCTTCCTCGACCTCGCGGACGACGGTGTCGAGGGGGTCCTCCCCGTGGTCCATGCCGCCGCCCGGCAGCGTCCACTTCTTCGCGCCGTCGCGCGCGACCCAGCGGGCCAGCAGGATCTGTCCGTCCCATATGCAGACGGCGTACGCCGCGACCCTCAACTCCTTGTTCATTCGGTGAGATTACCGGCGCATCAGCTCATCGAGGTCGATAAGAACCCGTTCGTCCGCGATGGCGCACGATCCGCGGTGGCGGGTTTCCGCCATGCACACATCCCGTCTCGATCAACTCTCCACAAACCCCTGTCATTTACGCAAGGCTGAGCGGTCATCCGGCACCGTATTCCGGACCCTCTCTTTCACAAACAGGGATGCTGATGACCCCCGAACCCGAGAGCTCCACAACGGGACGCTCGACGCCAGGTCACAGACGCGTGGCACGCGTCGCGGCCGCCGCCTCGATGGTGGCCGCGCTCGTCGCTGCCGGCGTCGCTCCGGCCGTCGCCACAGCGCCCGCCGACGACCCGGCCGGCGCCAACGCGGTCAAGGCCGCCAAGTCGTCCTCCGACAAGATCGGCTCGGCCGACGCCGAGCTGCTCGCGGAGGCCGAGGCCAAGGGCGAGAAGACCGTCACCGTCATGGTCGCCACCGCCCCCGGCGCGACCGAGCAGGTCGCCGGCCAGCTGGACGCCGTCAAGGGCGCAACCGTCGGCAGGACCTTCGACGAGCTCGGCTACGTAAGTGCCACGCTGCCCACGGGCAAGGCCGAGGCCGCCCTCAAGTCGGCGGCCAAGCTGTCCAGCGTGCACGGCATCGACCTCAAGCACGAGATCGAGCTGGACGACCCGACCCCGGCGGCGGACACCGTGAAGGCCGCGGGCACCGCCGACGCGCAGGTCCAGCAGTACCCGGCGCCCGACGCGTCGACTCCGGCGAAGAACCCGTACAACCCGTCCTTCGAGACCGGTGCGGTCGACTTCGTCAAGGCGCACCCCAAGGCCGACGGCCGCGGCGTGACCATCGGAATCCTCGACTCCGGCGTCGACCTCGGCCACCCGGCGCTCCAGAAGACCACCACCGGCGAGCGCAAGATCGTCGACTGGGTCACGGCGACGGACCCGGTGGCCGACGGCGACCGCACCTGGCTGCGGATGAACACGTCCGTCAACGGCCCGACCTTCACCGCGGGCGGACGCACCTACTCCGCCCCGGCCGGCGCGTACCGCTTCAACCTCTTCGCGGAGGCCGCCACCAAGGGCGGCGACATGGCCGGCGACCTCAACCGGGACGGCGACACCACCGACGTCTGGGCGGTCCTCTACGACGAGGGCACCCGGACCGCGCGCGTCGACCTGAACAACGACGCCGACTTCACCAACGACACGCTGATGAAGCCGTACAAGAACGGCTTCCAGGTCGGCTACTTCGGCAAGGACGACCCGAAGACCGAGATCGCCGAGCGCATCCCGTTCGTCATCGAGGTCCGCACCGACGTCGTCTACAACGACGCCGGCGCGAAGGCCGACTACGTCAACATCGGTGTCATCGAGGGGTCGCACGGCACGCACGTCGCCGGTATCACCGCCGCCAACAGCCTCTTCGGCGGCAGGATGAACGGCGCCGCGCCCGGCGCGAAGATCGTCTCCTCGCGCGCCTGCACCTGGAGCGGCGGCTGCACCAACATCGCGCTCACCGAGGGCATGGCCGACCTGGTCATCAACCGCGGCGTGGACATCGTCAACATGTCCATCGGCGGTCTGCCCCCGCTGAACGACGGCAACAACGCGCGCGCCGAGCTCTACAACCGGCTCATAGACACCTACGGCGTCCAGCTGGTGATCTCCGCCGGCAACTCGGGCCCGGGCACCAACACGCTCGGCGACCCCGCCGTCGCCGACAAGGTGATCTCCGTCGGCGCGTCCATCTCCAAGGAGACCTGGGCGTCCAACTACGGCTCCGGCGTCGAGAAGAAGTACGCGATGCTGCCCTTCTCCTCGCGCGGTCCGCGCGAGGACGGCGGCTTCACGCCGACGCTGACCGCGCCCGGCGCGGCGGTCAACACCACCCAGACCTGGTCGCCCGGCGGCCCGGTCGCCGAGGCCGGCTACCAGCTGCCGCCCGGCTACTCGATGATGCAGGGCACCTCGATGTCCTCTCCGCAGGCGGCGGGCGCGGCGGCACTGCTGCTCTCCGCGGCCAAGCAGCGCGGCATCGAGCTGACCCCGGCGAAGCTGCGCACCGCCCTCACCAGCACCGCCCACCGCATCAGCGGTGAGCAGGCGCACGAGCAGGGCGCGGGCCTGATCGACGTCGTGGACGCCTGGGAGCAGATCAAGGACGGCGTGGGCGCCCACGAGTACTCGGTCAAGGCCCCGGTCGACACCGCGATCGACTTCGCGCTGAAGACCCCGGGCTTCGGCACCGGTCTCTACGACCGCGAGGGCGGCCTGAAGGCCGGCAAGAGCCGGACCTACGACATCACCGTCACCCGCACGACCGGCCCGAAGAAGGCCGTCGCGCACACCCTGCGCTGGAAGAACAACGACGGCACCTTCCGTCTGCTCAGCGGGTCCGAGGTCAGGCTCCCGCTGAACCAGCCGGTCACCGTCACCGTCCAGGCGCGGCCGAAGACGGCCGGCGTGCACAGCGCCGTCCTCGAAGCCGACGACCGCTCGACCGTGGGCGTGGACAAGCAGATCCTGGCCACCGTGGTCGCCTCCGACGACCTCGCGAAGCCCGGGTACACCGTCTCCAAGGCGGACACGGTGCAGCGCAACAGCCACAAGTCGTACTTCATCACCGTCCCCGAGGGCGCCAAGAACCTCGAGGTCGCCATCGGCGGGCTCGCCGAGGGCAGCCAGACCCGGTTCATCGGCCTCCACCCGTACGGGCTGCCGGTCGACCCGACCTCGACGGTCAACTGCTACCCGAACTACGCGAACCCGGCCAACACCTGCCGTCCCGACGTGCGCTCCTACCCGGAGCCGATGCCGGGCGTCTGGGAGATCGAGGTCGAGTCGCGGCGCACGTCCCCGCTGCTGGACAACCCGTTCGAGCTGGACGTGACGGTGCTCGGCGCCGACTTCGACCCGGCCGTCAAGACGCTCCCCGAGGCGAAGGTCGGCACGCCGGCCCCCGTCGAGTGGAACGTCACCAACCGCTTCGCCTCTCTCGAGGGCAAGCTGGCCGGCGGCTCCCTGGGCTCGGCGAAGGTCGCCCGTCCGTCCATCGCGCACGGAGAGTCCCAGGAGTCCACGGTCACCATCGGCGAGGGCGTGGAGCGCCTCGACGTGGCGATCGGCTCGCCCGCCGACAACGGCGCGGACCTGGACCTGCTGGTCCTCAAGGACGGCGCCGTGGTCGGCCAGGCCGCGGACGGCGACTCCGAGGAGGCGGTGAGCCTGCTGAAGCCGGCCGCCGGTACCTACACGATCGTGGTCGACGGTTACTCGGTCCCCGCCGGGACCACCGAGTACGACTACCGCGATGTGTTCTTCTCCCCGTCGCTCGGCTCCGTGAAGATCGACGCCGGATCCTCGGTCCAGCTCGCCAACGGTGCGTCGGCGCAGGTCAGCGCCGAGGTCGTGGTCGGTGGAGCGGCTCCGGAGGGACGCCAGTTCTTCGGTGAGGTGCAGCTGCTGAACAACCGCGGCACGGTCGCGGGCGCCGGCAGCGTGGTGATCGGCAAGGTCACCGAGTAGTCGCAGAAGACAGTAGGACGGCGGGGCGGGCGCTCTTCGGG
>NZ_JBSGZJ010000479.1:0-5441 GCF_053610925.1 Streptomyces sp. NPDC054847
CGGGGCCCCGGCCCGCACCGGACCCGCCGCGTGTCAGGAGTTGAGCTCCTCCAACGTCCGGCCCTTGGTCTCGACCGCGAACCAGGCGATCACGGCGCCCACCGCGGCCACGACCGCGAGCTGCGCGAAGACGAGGGACAGGCTTCCGCCCGCGCCGATGATCGCGCCGACGGTGACCGGGCCGATGATGACGCCGAGCCGGTTCCACAGCCCGCCGAACGCCGCGCCCTTGGCCCTGTTGGAGGTCGGGTACAGCTCCGGCGAGTACAGGTAGAGCCCCGCGTTGATCGCGTACAGGAAGAAGGTCGTACAGGAGGCGAAGAGGGCGACCTGACCGCCCGACGTGGCGCCGGCCAGTGCGAGCACGCCGAGGGACAGCACGCTGCCGCCGAGCGCGGCGACCAGCGCCGCCCTGCGGCCCATCCGGTCGATGACCATGGCGACCACGAAGGTGCCGAGCAGTCCTGTGACGTTGCTGAGCAGCGTGTAGACCAGCGCGGTGGTCAGATCGAGGCCGAAGTGCTTGGTGTAGAGAGACGGCAGCCAGGTGGAGATGCCGTGGTTGACGTAGTACGCCACGAACCACAGGCCGGACAGGACCGCCGTGCGGCGCAGGTAGCGGCCCTTGAAGATGTCGCCGAGCCGGCCGCGGCCGGTGTCCTCCGTGACGTCCGCGGCGGGCAGCGGCAGCGGTTCCGCGGTGGCGCGGGAGACCTGCGCCTCGATGCGGGCGATGGCGGCCTCGGCCTCCTCCGTGCGACCGCGGGCCAGCAGCCAGCGCGGGGATTCCTCGACATGGCGGGGCAGCGCGGCGGCGATGAGTACGGGCAGGGCGCCGATGAGGAACATGGCGCGCCACCCGAGGTTGGGCACCACCCAGACGGCGACCAGGGTGGCCGCGGCGAGACCGGCGGGAAAGATCATCTCGTACAGCAGGACGAAGCGGCCCCGCTTGTCGGAGCGGGCGATCTCATTGATGTACGTGGCCGCCACGGGCACCACACCGCCGATGCCGAGCCCCTGCACGAACCGGAACAGCGAGAACGTCTCGATGCTGCCGGAGAAGGCGACGGCGAGGCTGGCGAGGCCGGTGACGCCGACCCCGAGGGCCACCGTGCGCACGCGGCCGATCCGGTCGCCCATCCACCCGGCGCCGATGGCGCCGATGAGCATGCCGATGGAGGCGGCGGTCACGGCGAAGGTGGCCTGGCCTGTGGTGAGGTTCCATTCCTTCATCAGGACGGGCAGGGCCGAGGCGGCCAACAGCTGGTCGAACGCCTCGAAGAAGGTGACGGCGCCGATCAGGAACCGGACCTTGACGTGCCAACGCGAATGCGGCAGTCGTTCGAGTCTCGCGGCTATGGAGCCAAGGGCTGGCTTGCCGGCCACAGTCGTCATTGGTGGGTCCTTCCGCGAACCAGAGGAGTTGCGGAGACAGTAGGTTCCTATATCTAAGCGGTCAATGGTTAAGAGCTTAGAAACCTGGAAGCCACACGCTCGCCCTCATCCTCTGCGCCGCCAAGATCAAGCTCAAGCCATGACAGGCAACGATTTCACCTCGGACTCTTGCGCCGAGAAACTTAAGCGCTTAGATTTCTAGCACTTCAGGAACGTCGCAGAACCGGCCGGCCCCGGCCGCGTCCGGTGCCCGTCCGCCCGAAGTCCCCCTTCCCGCCGCCTCGTCCGGAGGTCCCGCCGTGCCCACCGTCCCCACCGACATCCTGATCGCCGGCCAATGGCGGCGCGGTGCGGGTGAGCCGCTCGACACCGTCGACCCGGCGACCGGCCGCGTCCTCGCCACCGTGAGTTCCCCCTCCGCCGAGGAGGTCCGGGAAGCGGCCGAGGCCGCCGCCCGCGCGGCGGCGGAACCGGCCTGGCGCGACCTGCTCCCGCACGAGAGGGCCCGGCTGCTGCACCGCATCGGTGACCTCATCGAGCAGAACACGGACGAGTTGTCCGCGCTGCAGACCTCGGACACCGGCAAGACCCTCGCCGAGACCCGCACCCTCGCGCTCAGCGCGGCCGGCACCTTCCGCTACCTGGCCGCCGCGCTCGAGACGGCCGAGGACACCCTCACGCCCTCCCGCGGCCCCTACGTCACGATGAGCGTCCACGAGCCGATCGGCGTCGTCGGCGCGATCAACCCGTGGAACTCCCCCGTCGCCAGCGACGCCCAGAAGCTCGCCCCCGCGCTGGCCGCCGGGAACGCGGTGCTCCTCAAGCCCGCCGCCTGGACCCCGCTGGTCTCGCTCGCGCTCGGCCGGCTGATCACCCGGGCGCTGGAGGAGTTCCGGCTGCCCACGGCACTGCTGTCGGTGCTGCCGGGCAGCGGCCGGGTGGTCGGCGACGCCATTGCGCGCCATCCGCTCGTCGCCCGTATCGGCTTCACCGGGGGAACCGCCACCGGCAGGTCGATCGCCGCCGTCGCGGCGGACAAACTGATCCCCGCCTCGCTGGAACTCGGCGGCAAGTCACCGACGATCGTGCGCGCCGACGCAGACGTCGAACAGGCCCTCGCCGGCGTGCTGTTCGGGATCTTCTCTTCCAGCGGCCAGTCGTGCATCGCCGGTTCCCGGCTGTTCGTCGCCCGCGAGATCTACGACTCCTTCGTCGGCGAACTGGTGGAACGCGTCCGCGCGCTGCGCGTCGGCCCCGGAACGGACCCCGCCACGCAGGTCGGCCCGCTCGTCCACCACCGCCACCGCGACGCGGTCGCCGCCTACGTCGACCTCGCCCGCTCAGAAGGCGCCCGCGTGCTGTGCGGCGGCTCGGCCCCCGAGGGCGAGCGGTACCGCGACGGCGCGTACTACCTGCCGACCGTCCTCGACGGCCTGCCCAACACCTCCCGCACCTGCCAGGAGGAGATCTTCGGTCCGGTCCTCGTCGCCCTGCCGTACGACGACGAGGACGACCTCGTCCGCCAGGCCAACGATTCCGTCTACGGACTCGCGTGCGGCATCTGGACCCGCGACGCCCGCGCCGCATGGCGCCTGGCCCGCCGTATCGAGGCGGGCACCGTCTGGATCAACACGTACAAGCAGTTCAGCGCCTCAACCCCGTTCAGCGGATGGAAGGACAGCGGCCTCGGGACGGAGAAGGGCCGCGACGCGATCCGCGCCTACCAGCGCCAGAAGTCCCTGTACTGGGGCACCTCCGCCGCCCCGCTCCCCTGGGCCAACTGACCCGGCACGCCTGCCCGTCTGGAGAGACTCATGCACCGTCCACCGCCCGGTCCGATCGCCCGGCTCCGCTCACTGCGCTACGTCGAACTGCACACGCCCGCCTTCGCCGAGGCCGCCGGCTTCTACGAGGAGGTCTGGGGTCTGACGAGCGTCGAGTCCGACACCGGCGCCCGCTGGCTCCGCGGCACCGGCGACGAACACCACGTCCTGCACCTCACGGAGCGGGACCGGGTGGGCCTCGGCCGGCTCGCGTTCGCAGTCGGCACGCCCGCCGAGGTCGACGAGGCCGCCCGCCGGCTCTCCGCACACGGCATCGTTCCCGTCTTCGGCCCCGGCCCGCTCGAGCAGGCCGGCGGCGGCTACGGGCTGCGGTTCACCGACCCCGAGCAGCGGCTGATCGAGATCAGCGCCCATGTCGAGGCCGTCGCTCCCGTCGGTCGTGACGCCGCCGTCCCCGTCGGCGTCACGCACGCCGTGCTCAACACCACCGACATCGACGCCGCCGTGGCCTTCTACTGCGACGTGCTGGGGCTGCGTGTCTCCGACTGGTCCGAGCACCAGATGGCGTTCCTGCGCTGCAACGCAGACCACCACTGCATCGCCTTCAACCGGGCCGAGTGGACCTCCCTCAACCACGTGGCCTACGAGATGCCCTCGGTGGACCACTTCATGCGGGGGCTCGGACGGCTGCGCCACCACGGCATCGCACCGAAGTGGGGACCCGGCCGGCACGGCCCCGGCAACAACACCTTCTCCTACTTCACCGACCCGTCCGGCCTGGTGTGCGAGTACACGTCGGAGGTCGCCCAGATCGTCGAGGACGCCTGGATCGCCCGCGTGTGGCGACGGGTCCCCGAACTGTCGGACCTGTGGGGCACTGCCGGGCCGCCCTCGAAGGAGATCCGCTGCCACATGGCGGGCACGCCGGACCCGGGACCGCTCGCCGCGCCCGTCGACGCCGCGACGCGGAGCAAGGACCAGGCGGACGACCACACCGGCCGCACCGACCACGCAGAGGAGAACGCCGCATGAGCACCGTGCGCAAGGTGGGCATCGTCGGCTGGGGGGCGATCGGCCGGGTCGTCGGCGCCGCTCTCGCCGAGGGCCGGG
Source organism: Streptomyces sp. NPDC054847 (assembly GCF_053610925.1). NCBI lineage: Bacteria > Bacillati > Actinomycetota > Actinomycetes > Kitasatosporales > Streptomycetaceae > Streptomyces > Streptomyces sp. NPDC054847. The sequence continues at coordinate 4,293 of NZ_JBSGZJ010000479.1, forward strand.
TGGGCTCCGCCGAGCTCGTCCGTATCGTCGACAACCGCCCGCTCGGCGAGGCGGCGCCCGCCACGCAGGTCTCCTTCGAGGAGGCCATCGAGCACTGCGACCTGATCGTGGAGGCCGCAGGGCAGGGCGTCGTCCGCGAGTGGGGCGAGCGGGTGCTGGCCTCCGGGACGGACCTGCTGATCGCCTCGACGGGTGCGCTGACCGACGAGGAGCTCGCGAAGCGGCTGCTCGCCGCCGGACCCGGACGGGTGTACTTCACGGGCGGCGCGGTCGGCGGCCTCGACCTGCTCCAGGCCGCCCGCTCGCTGGGCCCGCTGGAAGATGTCCGCCTGACCACCACCAAGCTGCCCGCCACCCTTGAACAGCCTTGGATGGACGCCGAGTTGCTGTCCCGGATGCGGACGGCTACCGGACCGGTCGTGGTCATGTCCGGCACCGCGCGGGACGTGCCCGTGAAGTTCCCCAAGTCGACGAACGTGGCCGCCTCGGTCGCGCTGGCCGTCGGCGACCTGGACACTGTGCGGGTCCAGGTCGTCGCCGACCCGGCGGCGCACCGCACCCGGCATGTGGTCGAGGCGTCCGGCGCCCTGGGGGCGTACCGCTTCGAGGTCACGCATCTGCCCGACCCCGCCAACCCGGCGACCAGTCGGATCGTGCCGTACGCGGTGCTGCGCTCCCTGGCGGCGATCACCGGCCGGACGGGGCAGATCCTGTGAGCGCCCGCGCCGGCGTCCATGTGGAGGAAGCGGGCAACCGGGGACCGCTGCTGCTGTGCCTGCACGGCATCGGCTCGTCTTCGGCGGCCTTCGCGCCGCAGCTCGCCGAACTCTCGTCGTACGCGCGGGTCGTGGCCTGGGACGCCCCCGGATACGCCAGGTCCCCCGACCCCGAGGCCCCGCTCACGCTCGACGACTACGCGGACGCGGCGGCCGCGGTCATCCGCGAGCGCGGCACGAGTGCCCACGTCCTCGGCGTCTCCTGGGGCGGCGTGATCGCGCTGCGGCTCGCAGCCCGCCACCCGGACCTTGTCGACTCGCTGATCGTCGCCGACTCCAGCCCCGGTTCGGGCACGGACGAGGCCAAGGCGAAGGCCATGCGTGGGCGGGCCACCGAGCTGGCCGAGGTCGGACCGCGCGCCTTCGCAGAGGC
>NZ_JBSGZJ010000480.1:0-5424 GCF_053610925.1 Streptomyces sp. NPDC054847
CCGCACCCGGAGCCCGACCCGGTGTCGCTGGACCGGCGGGCGGAGCAGCGGAAGCTGCCGCACGCCGTCTGATCTTCCGGGCCATATGGACGGCTGGGTATCCGCTTCGGGGAAGCGGAAACCCGGCCGTCAGGTCGTTCGCCGAAGGAGGTTACGCGAGACCCGCCACGAGGTCCGCCACGTCCTTGCGGCGGCCGGTGTAGAACGGGACCTCCTCGCGGACGTGCATCCGCGCCTCGGAGGCGCGCAGGTGGCGCATCAGGTCGACGATGCGGTACAGCTCGTCCGCCTCGAAGGCGAGGATCCACTCGTAGTCGCCGAGCGAGAACGAGGCGACCGTGTTGGCGCGCACGTCCGGGTAGCCGCGGGCCATCTTGCCGTGGTCGGCGAGCATCCGGCGACGGTCCTCGTCGGGGAGCAGGTACCAGTCGTAGGAGCGCACGAAGGGGTAGACCGAGACGTAGTTGCGGGGAGTCTCGTCGGCCAGGAACGCCGGGATGTGCGACTTGTTGAACTCGGCGGGGCGGTGCAGCGCCATGTTCGACCACACCGGCTCGAGTGCGCGGCCCAGACGGGTGCGGCGGAAGCGGTTGTAGGCGTCCTGGAGCTCGTCCGCGGTCTCGGCGTGCCACCAGATCATCACGTCGGCGTCGGCACGCAGCCCTGAGACGTCGTACGTGCCGCGCACGGTGACGTCCTTGGCGGCGAGCTGGTCGAACAGCTCCTGGACCTCCTCGGCGTAACCGGAGCGGTCCTCTGGCAGCACGTCGCGCAGCTTGAAGACGGACCACAGCGTGTACCGGATGACCTCGTTGAGGTCCTTGGCCTTCTTGCCTGCGTTCGGGATCTTTTCTGGCGCACTCATACGGCTATTGTCCCGCCTCCCGAACGGTGCCCCGCGCCAGGGTCGGAGTGGCGAGGATCTCGTCCGCGGCGCGCTGTCCGCTCGCGATGCAGGCCGGGATCCCTACGCCCTCGTACACGGCGCCGCAGACCCGCAGTCCCGGCAGCCCGGCGACCTCGTCGCGGATGCGGGCGACACGGGCGAGGTGGCCCACGGGGTACTGCGGCAGTCCGCCGGTCCACCGGGTGACCTCGGTGGCGACGGGCCGGGCCGTGAGCCCCACGGCCGCGCGGAGGTCCGTCAGCGAGACCTCGACCAGTTCCGCGTCCTCGCGTTCGAGGGCCTGCTCCTCGCCGTAGCGGCCGACGGAGGTGCGCAGCACGAACAGATCGCCGGCGCCCCGCGCGACCCAGCCCCACTTGTTGGAGGAGAACGTGGACGCCTTGATGGTCCGCCCGTCCACCGGCGGGACGAGGAATCCGCTGCCCGCCGGCATCCCCGCCACGTCCGCGCGCCGGAACGCCATGGTGACCAGTGCCATGGAGGCGTACTCGACACGGCCGAGCTCGGCCGCGGCGGCCGGCGACTCGGACTCCAGCAGGGCGGACGCGGACCAGGCCGGCGTCGCGAGCACCACGGCGTCGGCGTCGAGCGTCCCGCGGTCGGTGCGGACCCGCCAGCCGTCCGCGGCGCGGTTCAGGCCGAGGACGGGCGTCTCGGTGCGGATGTCGCCGCCCTGGGCGCGGACGGCGTCGGCGACGGCGTCCGGCAGGGTGCCGATGCCGCCGTCGAGGCCCATGAAGACCGGTCCGCCCGTCCGCTGCGCGGCCGCCCTCGCCTGGATGTCCCGCACTCCCTCGAGCAGCGAGTCGTGGGACCTGGCCGCCTCGAAGAGCTGGGGGACGGCCGCGCGCATCGAGATGCGGTAGGCGTCGCCCGCGTAGACGCCGCCGAGCAGCGGCTCCACCAGCCGGTCGACGACCTCCCGCCCGAGGCGCTCGGCGACGTACGCGCCGACGGCCACGTCGTCGCCCACGGCGGTCGGCGCGAGGTCCTTCTCGTGTGCGATGCGGGCGAGGCCCTCGGCGGAGAGCAGCCCGGCCAGCGCCGACGCGTCGCCCGGGACGCCCATCACATGGCCCTTCGGCATGGGCCGCAGCGCGTCACGGGTCCAGACCGCCGAGGTCGCCGTGGCCGGCGGTTCCAGCCGGTCGCCGAGGCCGACGGCACGGGCGAGGGCGGTGCCCTCCGGGCGGCGGGCGAGCATCGACTCGGCGCCCAGGTCGACCCGGACGCCCGCGATCTCGCCCGACCGGAGTTTGCCGCCGACCCGGCCGGTCGCCTCGAGGAGGGTGACGCCCACGCCGGAGGCGAGCAGCCGGTGTGCGGCGGCGAGCCCGGCGATGCCGCCGCCGATGACGACGACATGGCGCGCTCGTGTGTCCACGTTCATGGTCCAACTCTCTCAAACGCCTTTCCGAGTCCTGACCGTGACCGCTTCGGAACCCTGGACCGGCAACCTCCGGCAGGGCCGCGGCGTCGAACGTGCGACAGGTTCACAACCCATCCCCGGGGGGCCGGTATGCGTGCACGGCGTGCGTTCGCGGTACTACTTCTCACTGCCTCACTCGGCCTCGCCGGGTGCGGCGCAGGCGGTTCCGACTCCGGCGACGGCGCGCAGAGCGCGGCGAAACCGGCCGCGCGTGACGCGGAGGGCGCGGCCGGCTCGGGACAGGCGGCCGACGAGGCGGCGGGGGCGCCTGCCGAGGACAGCGCGGACCGTGACACCGCCGCGAAGCCGTCGGCGCTGCCGAGCGCCCACGTCATCCGCACGGCCACGCTCGAGGTGGAGGTCGAGGACGCCGCCAAGGCGCTCGCCGCGGCCCGCAGGGCGGCGGCGAACGCGGGCGGACACGTGGAGAACGAGAGCACCGAGCGGATCGACGACACGCACGTCACGTCGAACGTCGTGCTGCGCGTGCCGCAGGAGCGTTACGAAGCGGTGCTGGCCGAACTGGCCGGAGCCGGGAAGCTGTTGTCCCGCACGGCAGACGCGAAGGACGTCACCGGCCAGGTAGTGGACGTCGAGAGCCGTATCGCGACCCAGCGGGCCAGCGTCGCCCGGGTGCGGGCGCTGATGGACCGTGCGACGAGGCTGTCGGACGTCGTCACGCTCGAGGCGGAGCTGAGCACCCGTCAGGCCGACCTGGAATCCCTGCTCGCGCAGCAGGCGACGCTGAAGGACCGCACCTCGCTCGCGACGATCACGCTGACGCTGTCGGAGAAGGAGCGCGAGGAGACGAGGGAGGAGGACGACGGCCCCGGCTTCCTCGACGCGCTACGCGGCGGCTGGGACGCTCTGGTCGCGACGTTGCGGTGGATCGCCGTGGCGGTCGGCGCGGTGGCTCCCTTCGCGGCGCTGGGCGCGGTGCTGTACGCGGTGTGGCGGTGGCTGGTACGGCCCCGGCTGCCCAGGCGTCCGGCCGGACCCACGGCTCCCCCGGCCCCTCTCCCGGCCGCTCCCCCGGTCAAGGAGGACTGAACGGCCCCTCCCCCGTAGCGTGTTCCCCATGACGGCGACCGAACGGCTGGTGATCATCGGGGGCGACGCGGCGGGCATGTCCGCCGCGTCGCAGGCGCGCAGGATGAAAGGACCGGACGAGCTGGAGATTCTCGCGTTCGAGCGCGGCCACTTCAGCTCGTACTCGGCGTGCGGCATCCCGTACTGGGTGGGCGGCGATGTCGGCGAGCGCGACGAACTGATCGCGCGCACCCCTGAGGAACACCGCGAGCGGGCCATCGACCTGCGCATGCGCACCGAGGTCACGGAGATCGACGTCGCGGGCGGCCGGGTGCGCGCTCGCGACGCCGTGACGGGCGCCGAATCGTGGACCGGCTACGACAAGCTGGTGATCGCGACCGGCGCCCGGCCCGTCCGCCCCGCGCTGCCGGGCATCGACGCGCCCGGCGTGCACGGTGTCCAGACCCTCGACGACGGCCAGGACCTGCTGGACACCCTCTCGCGCACCGAGGGCCGGCGCGCGGTCGTCGTCGGCGCCGGCTACATCGGCGTCGAGATGGCCGAGGCGCTCCTCAAGCGCGGCTACGAGGTGACCGTCGTCAACCGCGGGGAGCAGCCGATGGCGACGCTCGACCCGGACATGGGCCGGCTGGTGCACGAGGCGATGTCGGGCATGGGCATCACCACCGTCTCCGGCACGGCCGTCACCGGGATCCTCACCGGTGACGACGGCCGGGTCCGGGCCGTCGTCACCGACAGCGCGGAGCACCCGGCGGACGTCGTGGTCCTCGGCATCGGCGTCGAACCGGAGACGTCCCTCGCCCGCGCGGCCGGCCTGCCGCTCGGCCGCCACGGCGGCCTGCTCACCGACCTCGCGATGCGGGTCCGCGGCCACGAGAACATCTGGGCGGGCGGCGACTGCGTCGAGGTCCTCGACCTCGTCTCCGGCCGCGAACGCCACATCGCGCTCGGCACGCACGCCAACAAGCACGGACAGGTCATCGGCGCGAACGCGGGCGGCGGTTACGGCACGTTCCCCGGCGTCGTCGGTACCGCGGTGAGCAAGGTCTGCGAACTGGAGATCGCCCGGACGGGCCTGCGGGAGAAGGACGCCCGCGCGGTGGGCCTCCAGTACGTGACGGCGACCATCGAGTCGACGAGCCGCGCAGGCTACTACCCGGCCGCCGCTCCAATGACGGTGAAGATGCTGGCCGAACGCCGCACGGGCCGTCTGCTGGGCGTCCAGATCGTGGGCCGGGAGGGCGCGGGCAAACGTGTGGACGTCGCGGCGGTGGCGCTGACCGCAGGCATGACCGTCGAACAGATGACGGCGCTGGACCTCGGCTACGCCCCGCCGTTCTCCCCGGTCTGGGACCCGGTCCTGGTGGCTGCGCGCAAGGCGTCGGCGGCGGTGCGGGCGGGAGCGTAGACGAGGGTGGGCGGGGGTGCCCTCTCGGTGCGACCGAACGGCCCCATTTACCCAGAGTGACAAATTGCGCCACATGTATCACCGTGGGTAACTCGTTGACATGATCCGACACACAGCGCGAGCGCTCTGCGCCGCCTCACTCGTCATCGCGCCTCTCGCGATAAGCACCCCCGCCCACGCCGTGACCACGTGCACCGTCAACGGCAGGACCGTCACGGGCACGACCGTGAACGGCACCGCCGGCAGTGACATCATCCGCTGCGCCGCAGTCGGCGCCGGCGACACGGTCAACGGCCTCGGCGGCAGCGACCTCATCACCATCACGGGCCCGGTCGCGGGCACCGTCAACGGCGGCACCGGCAGCGACCGCGTCTCCGTCTCCTCGACCGCCTCCGTCAGCGGCGTCGTCGCCGGCAACGACGGCAGCGACTACATCACCGTGGGCGGCGTGACGACCACCGGCGACATCCTGGGCGGCACCGGGAACGACTTCCTCCGGACCGGCGCGAACGCCGGCCTCGTCGACGGGGACGGCGGCTTCGACTACTGCGTCGTGGCGTCGGGCAACGACCCCGAGAACTGCGAATACCCCTTCTGAGCCGACAGCTCGCCGCGGTGCCGGCCGGCACC
>NZ_JBSGZJ010000481.1:0-5397 GCF_053610925.1 Streptomyces sp. NPDC054847
CGGACGCCGACGCGCTCGCGGAGGCCGCCGCCGAACGCGCGTCCGCCACCGCGCTGGCGGTCGGAGCGCAGGTGCTGGGGTCCGGCGCCAGCGCACGGTCCTGCTCCTCGCCGCCGGAGAACAGCCCTCCGGCGAACGCTGCCGTCCCCGCGACGGCGACGGCCGCCGCGCCCACAGCGAGTCCGGCGAACACCCGCCGGCGCCGCCGCGGCGCGTCACCCCCCTGACCGTGACCGCTCCCGGCGGGGCCGCCGCCGACGGGCGCCAGTACGACGGTGTCGTCACCCCCACGGCGCGCGCCGCCGCCGTCCGGCGAGAACCCCTCCGGCGTGACCTCCTCGGGCGGCAGCGCCCCGCCGTACGCGGCGGCGCCGTCGTGCGCCGCCCGCCCCTGGCCGTCCTCCTCCGGACGGGCGGTGCCGTCCGGACCGTCCTGGTCCGGGCCGTACTCCTGACCGCCGACGCCGGCAGGTGCCGCAGCCGGCTCCTGCATGGGCCGCGGCGGCCCCGCCGCCCCCAGGCCGGCCACGGCCCCGCCCTGAGCGAAGCCCTCGTGCGCGACGCCTTCTTGCCCGCCCGCCGCGTGGCCCCCGTGCCCCGCCGGGGCCGGACGAACGGCGGTGTCCGGGTCGGGCGGGCCGGACGGGGCACGGTGCGGCGTACCGAGGCCCTCCAGCGTCACGTACGGCCTGATCCGCAGCGGATCGAAGTCCTCCGCCGCCGCGATGTCCGCCTCCCTTTCCGCGCGCAGAGCGGCCCCCGCCCGCTCGGCGCAGTCGCAGCCGGGTCCGGCGCTGCCGTCCGGGTTCCGCGGTCTGTCGCACTCCGGACATCTGTTTCCGGTCATTGCCGGTTCCCCTCCCCTTTGAATGCCGCCGATTATGCAACCGTCCCGTGCGACACCCAACGCCCCACCTGTCTCACCGCCCCTCTCGGGAGGCCATAACCGGACAGACACACCACGATGGGATGGAACAGCGCCACGGAACCGAGGAGATCGGCATGGCTCAGGAAGTGAGCAGCGCCCAGGTGGGGCCTGCCCCCGGGGAGGGGCACGACCGGCGAACCGTTCTCGTCGCCATCGGCGCGCTGCTCCTGGGCATGCTCCTGGCCGCCCTCGACCAGACGATCGTGGCCACCGCGCTGCCGACCATCGTCAGCGAACTGGGCGGCATGGACCACCTCTCCTGGGTGGTCACCGCCTACATGCTGGCCGCCACCGCCGCGACTCCCCTGTGGGGCAAGCTCGGTGACCAGTACGGGCGCAAGAAGCTCTTCCAGACCGCCATCGTCATCTTCCTCGTCGGCTCCGCCCTCTGCGGCATCTCCCAGAACATGCCGCAGCTCATCGCCTTCCGCGCGGTCCAGGGCCTCGGCGGCGGCGGGCTGATGGTGCTGTCGATGGCGATCGTCGGCGACCTCGTGTCACCGCGTGAACGGGGCAAGTACCAGGGCCTCTTCGGCGCGGTCTTCGGCGCGACGAGCGTCCTCGGGCCGCTGCTCGGCGGCTTCTTCACCGAACACCTCACCTGGCGCTGGGTCTTCTACATCAACCTGCCCATCGGCGTCGTCGCGCTGCTCGTCATCGCGGCCGTGCTGCACATCCCGGTGCGGCAGACCCGGCACACCATCGACTACTTGGGCACGTTCCTCATTGCCTCCGTCGCCACCTGTCTCGTCCTCGTCGCCTCCCTCGGCGGCACGACCTGGGCGTGGGGCTCGGCGCGGATCATCGGACTCGCCGTCCTCGGGGCCGTGCTCCTCGTCGCGTTCGTCGCCGTCGAACGCAAGGCGGCGGAGCCCGTTCTGCCGCTGAAGCTGTTCCGGATCCGGACGTTCACCCTCGTCGCGGTCATCAGCTTCATCATCGGTTTCGCGATGTTCGGCGCGATGACGTACCTGCCGACGTTCCTCCAGGTCGTCCAGGGCATCTCACCGACCATGTCCGGTGTCCACATGTTGCCGATGGTGTTCGGCCTGCTGCTCACGTCCACGCTGTCGGGGCAGATCGTCAGCCGCACCGGCCGCTGGAAGGTCTTCCCGATCGTCGGCACCGCCGTGACGGCGCTGGGCCTCCTGCTCCTCCACCAGCTCGAGCAGACCAGCTCCACCTGGCAGATGAGTCTGTTCTTCTTCGTCTTCGGAGCCGGACTCGGCCTCGTCATGCAGGTCCTCGTCCTCGTCGTCCAGAACGCCGTGGGCTACGAGGACCTCGGTGTCGCGACGTCAGGTGCGACGTTCTTCCGTTCCATCGGCGCCTCGTTCGGCGTCGCGATCTTCGGCACGATCTTCACCAACCGGCTGGAGCACAAGCTCACCGACGCCCTCGCGGGGCAGCAGGTGCCGCCGGGCGCCGGGCCCGCCGAGCTCGCCGCCGACCCGCGTGCCATCGCGGAACTCCCCTCCGACCTGCGCCCGTCGGTGCTCGACGCGTACTCGACGGCCATCACGGACGTCTTCCTCTACGCCCTGCCGGTCGTCGCGCTCGCCTTCCTCGTCGCCTGGTTCCTCAAAGAGGACAAGCTCCGCGCCTCGGTCACCGCTCCGGACCACAGCGAGACGCTGGCCTCGAACCCCGTCGAGCGGTCCTCGTACGACGAGGTCGCACGGGCCCTGTCGGTGCTCGGTTCCCGCGAAGGCAGGCGGCACATCTACGAGAAGATCACCGCGCGGGCCGGCTACGACCTGCTGCCCGCCTCGAGCTGGCTGCTGCTGCGCATCAAGCGCCACGGCGTCGTCGAACCGGCCAGGCTCGCCGAGACCACGCCCGTCCCGCTGCGCGCGATCACGGAGGCGGCCCGCGAGGTGGAGGGACGCGGCCTCGCCCGCCGCGAGGGCCTCGACCTGATGCTCACGGACAGCGGCGTGGAGGCCGCCGTACAACTGGCGCAGGCGCGCGAGGAGTCGCTCGCCGAGCTGCTCGGCGACTGGTGGGGACCCGAACGGCCGACCGACCTCGTCCAGCTGGTGCACGATCTGAACGCGGAGCTGTGCGGCTCCGACGCCGAGCGGCCGCACAGCCCCGAGCCGCCCCGCGACCACGAGTACCCGAGGGGCCACCCCGTCTGACGTCCCGCCGGGACCGCTCCGTCCGACCTCCCGCCGGTACCGCACCCCCGCCTGTGTCCGTCGCCGCGCCACTCACCATGGAGAGGCGTTCAGAGGTCCTTGCCGTACCAGATCTCCATGTACGGGCCGCTGCAGTACGCCGGTATCTCCGCGTAGCCGTGCCGCGTGTACAGCGCGCGGGCCTCGACCAGGTCGAGGCGGGTGTTGAGGACCATCCGGCGGGCGCCGAGCGCGCGGGCCTCGTGCTCCAGCGACTCCATCAGCAGCGAAGCGCCCTTGCGGCCCCGGAAGTCGTGCCGCAGGAAGACCCGTGTGAGCTCCGCCCGCTCCTGGTCCAGCATCAGCACCCCGCCGCAGGCCGCTGCCTCGCCGCCGTACCGGCCGACGAGGAACTGGCCCGTCGGCGGCGTCAGCAGCTCGACGCCGTCGCCGGTGAGCCCTTCGTCGACCTCCTCCACGGTCGCCGGCCGGCCCCAGTAACGGCTCGCCACATCGTGGTAGTACGCGCGCCGCAGCGCGGTCGCGTCGGGGGAGTCGAACGGCTCCGGGGTCAGTGTCCACATGGTCATGGACGTTTCGTAGCCCGTTCGGTGGTTGTTTGGCCAATCGATTCCCGGTTACTCGGAGCTATGAAAGCTCGCGAACAGCGAGCGTCCGCCCACGGGTCCCGACCCGGAAGGTGAGTCATGTCGACCCTGACCACAGTTCTGATCGTCGCCGCGGTGATCGTGGTCCTTCTGATCATCGCCGGCTCCCTCTACGCACGCCGCGGCGGGCACGCCGGCGGACGGCGGGCACTGCGAAGGAGGTTCGGCCCCGAGTACGAGAGGGTCGTCGCCCGCCACGACGGCGACACCAAGGCGGCCGACCGTGATCTGCACGACCGCGTCCAGCGCTACGGAGACCTCACGCCGCAGCCCCTCGCGCCCGGCGTGCGGGAGCAGTACGACACCGCATGGGCCGCCGTGCAGGAACGCTTCGTCGACGACCCGCGCGGTGCCGTCGCCGACGCCGACCAGCTCCTGGGCCGGATCGCGGGCGACCGCGGCTTCCCGGCCTCCGGCCGCTACGAGGAGCAGCTCTCGGCGCTCTCGGTCCACCACCCGCGCCACGTAGAGGGCTATCGCAGGCTCCACCGCGCCGCCCGCAGCGGCACGGAGACGACCACGGAACAACTGCGCGAGGCGATGGTCGACGCCCGTGAGCTCTTCGCCGACCTGGTCGCCGACCGGGCCGTGGACCACGGCCGTCACCGGCCCGGCGCCCCCGACCGGTCCCACAGCCGTGGCCGCAGCCACATGCTGCGCCCGAAGGGGAGTGGCGTGTGATGCCGCACCCGAACCATCAGGAATCCCCCAGGACTGCCGTCCCGCCCGGTACCGCCGGCGACGCGGGAGACATAGAAGCCCCCGCCGCGCCGGTCGGGCGGGACGGCAAGGACGACGTACGCGCCTCCGGCCTGCGGGCCGAGCGCGGCGCCGCCCACGGGTCGCGCCCCGGACCGGTGGACGAGCCGCTGAAACCGGTCATCGACCCCGGCGGTGCCACCACCGGTGCCGGCACCCCGCTCACCGCGCCCGGGGCGGGCGACGCGGAGCCGCGAGCGGCCCGGCTCCTGCCCCAGGACGAATGCGAGCGGCTCGAACACCGCCTGCACCAGGCGCTCACCGGCTTCGTCGACTCCCCGCGCCGCGCGGTCGAGGAGGCGGCCGACGTCCTCGAGGACGCCGGCGACCGGATCACCGCGTCCCTGGCGGAGCACCGCCGGACACTGCGGCACTCCGCGGACGCCGGCGGCGACGACACGGAGCAACTGCGCCGTGCGCTCCAGGCGTACCGCGAGGTGACGGAACGGCTGCTGCGGATCTAGCGCGGCGCGGCGTCGGTCAGGACTGCGCCTTGGGCGCGGCCTGCTGCACGACCTCGAACGACCACACGGTGGACCCGGTGGCGGCGGGCTTGGGACGCTCGCCGCCACCGCCTTGTGCGCCGCCGCCTTGGTGGGCGGCCTTCATCGGCCCCTCCATCCAGGCCTGGAACGAGGCCTCGTCACGCCACCGGGTGTAGACCAGGTACTGGTCGGTCCCCTCGACGGGCCGCAGCAGCTCGAACCACTCGAACCCGTCCGAACTCTCGACGGCGCCGGCGCGGGAGGCGAACCGCTTCTCGAGGACGTCGCGCTGCTCGTCGGGGACGGTGAGGACGTTGATCTTCACGATGCTCATGCGGCCATCCTGCCGCACGGGGCGGTTTCCCCCACCCCGCCCCTTCCCGAAGCGGGGCAAGCCCCGGCCCCCCGCACCGCGCTCCGCGCGGTGTTTCGGGGGC
>NZ_JBSGZJ010000482.1:0-3420 GCF_053610925.1 Streptomyces sp. NPDC054847
GTGCGGGGCTACCGGAGGACGAAGCGGCTCTTCGTGCGGAACTCCTCGACCAGGTGCGCGGGGGCCTTCAGCGGCGAGCCGGCGTCGTAGGGCGGCTGCGGGTCGTACTCGGTCAGCAATTGCACGGCCCGGGCGTGCTCGTCACCGGCCAGCCTGCCGACCAGGGTGAGCCCCATGTCAATGCCCGAGGAGACGCCGGCGGCGGTGACGTACTTGCCGTCCGTCACGACCCGGCGGCCGGTCGGCCTGGCGCCGAGCCGCTCCAGCTGTTCCAGGGCGAGCCAGTGGGAGGTCGCCTCACGGCCCTTCAGCAGTCCGGCCGCGGCGAGCAGCAGCGAGCCCGTGCACACCGACGTGGTCCAGGTGCTGGTGGCGTCCACGACGCGCAGCCAGTCCAGCAGGGTCTCGTTCCCCATTTGGGCGTCCTGGCCGGGGCCGCCCGGGACGAGGACGATGTCCGGAGCCGTCACCTCGTCGAAGGTCCTGGTGGCGACGAGCGAGAGCTGGTCACGGTCGTTCGCCACGGGACCCTTCCGTTCGGCGACGAAGACGACGTCGGCGTCCGGGAGGCGGCAGAGCATCTCGTACGGGCCGACGGCGTCCAGTGACGTGAAACGGTCGAAGAGCAGGACGGCGATCTGCGTGGGCACGGGGATTCCCTTCGTAGGGTTCAGCGGGCGGGTCGTGCGGGTCCGCGGAAGCGGCGGCGGTACTCCGCCGGGGACACGCCGAGGGCCTTCACGAAGGCCCTCCGCATCGCCTCCGTGGTGCCGTATCCGCAGGCGCGGGAGATCTTCGTGACTCCGTCGGGGGTGTCCTCCAGGAGCCTTCTGGCGTGCTCGAGGCGCACGCGTTCCACGTAGCGGCCGGGTGTCGTGCCCGTCTCGGCCTGGAAGGCGCGGGCGAAGTGCCGGGGCGACAGGCCCGCGCGGTCCGCGAGCGCCTCGACACAGAGGTCGGCCTCGGGGTGCTGGGTGACCCAGTGCTGCACGGACCGCAGCGGTTCGCGGCGCGCGGTCTGGGCCGCGAGCTGGGCGCTGAACTGCGACTGGTTGCCGGGACGCCGCAGGAAGACGACCAGATGGCGGGCCACGGTGAGGGCGACGTCCCGGCCGAGGTCCTCCTCCACAAGTGCCAGCGCCAGGTCGATGCCCGCCGTGACGCCCGCGGAGGTGGAGAGCCTGCCGTCCCGGACGAAGATCGGGTCGGGGTCGACCTCGACCTCCGGATAGGCGCCGGCGAGGTGGTCGCAGACGGCCCAGTGGGTGGTGGCGCGCCGGCCGTCGAGCAGCCCGGCCTCCGCCAGCAGCAACGCGCCGGTGCACACGGACACCAGGCGTCCGGCGTGGGGCGCCCGGTCGCGGAGCCAGTCGATCAGCCGCGGATCCGGGCGGCGGGTGCCCTCGCCGCCGGGGACGAGGAGCGTGTGGGGCGCGGGTTCACGGGCGAGGTCCCCGTCAGGGACCAGAGTGAGACCGCTGGAGGTCCGTACCGGCGAGCCGTCGAGCGAGGCGGTACGGATCCGGTACGCGGACGGGTCGCCGCAGGCCCGGCGGGCACCCTCGAAGACCTCGACCGGCCCCGTCACATCGAGGCTCTGCACATGGTCGAAGAGGACGACGAGCAGCGTCCGTCCTGTCGTCGGCCGCTCCGCAGGTTCTGTTGTGGACTCCGTCACGAGCCCCATCCTTCTCGCGGCACGGCCATGGCCGCAATGACGAGAACCCCACCTATCCTGCCATCGCCGCCGAGGGACGTTCCCGGACTTCCGCCCGTACCGACCAGTCGGTAACGTGCGGCTCATGACTTCTCTGCATCCGCGCGCGGGACGCCGCTGCCACAACGCCCTCAACCCGCTGCACTCGACGGTCTACTTCTCCCCCGACTTCACCGCCGAGCTCGCACAGCTGGGTGTCGAGGACCCCAGAGCCGCCTACTTCGCGGGGCGCGGCGCCGCCATGGGCGCGGTCGGACCCGGTGCGGTCGCCGCCGCGTTCTACAACTTCAACCACGACCTGATCGCGGAGCATCTGCCGGCCGTGTGGGACACCGCCCCGCCGGAGGCGGTGCTCGCGGCGCGGCTGCGCGCCGTCGACACCACCCTGCGGCGGCTGCTCGGCGACGACGCCGTCGCCTCCCCCGAGATGGCGGAGGCAGCGGAACTCGGGCTGCGCGCGGCCGAGGCGTGCACCCGTCACGCCCGTCCCCTCTACGCGGCACACGCCGACCTGCCCGTCCCGGAAGAGCCGCACCTGGCGTACTGGCACGCGGCGACCCTCCTGCGGGAGCACCGCGGCGACGGGCATCTCGCGGCGCTGCTCGCGGCCGGTCTCGACCCGCTCGAGGCGCTGGTGAGCCACACCGCCACGGGCAAGGGCATGGCGCCGCGCTGGATCCTCGCCACCCGCGGCTGGGGACGGACCGACTGGGAGGCCGCGCAGTCCCGGCTGCGGGAGCGCGGACTGATCGACGCGGAGGGCGAGTTGACCGAGGCCGGCACCGCGCTGCGGGCCGAGCTGGAGGAGCACACCGACCGGCTCGACCGGGCACCGTACGAGCACCTGGGCGCGGAGGGCGTCGAGCGTCTCACGGAACTCGGCCGCGGCTTCCTGACGAGCGCCGCGCTCGCCGGGGCGTTCCCCGAGGACCTCACGGGCAAGGGCTGACACACCGGGACGGGGGCGGGCCGAGACGTTTACACAGAGGCGATCCCGGCTACCCGACGTAGTCCAACGCCCCCGTCACTGGAGGTCAATTGTGCTCAGCGCCATAGCGGACGCACTTCGTACCGTCGGCTCCGCGATCGCCACCGTGGTGACACTGCCGTTCCGGCTCCTGGCCCGGCTCTTCGGCGGAGCCTCGCGCGGCGGCAGGACACGGCGCGTCTGAGGCACGCGACACGGCCCCCGGCCACCCGGCACAATGCACTCTCAAGCACAGCGAGCACGAGAAGGCGAGTCGGGGAACCGTGACGACGTCCATCGAAGGCAGGATCGCCGAGGAGCTCGGCGTACGTGAGCGGCAGGTGAAGGCGGCCGTCGAGCTGCTCGACGGCGGGTCGACCGTGCCGTTCATCGCTCGCTACCGCAAGGAAGCGACCGAGATGCTCGACGACGCGCAGCTGCGCACGCTCGAGGAACGGCTGCGTTACCTCCGGGAACTGGAGGAACGGCGGACCGCGATCCTCGAGTCCGTGCGCGAGCAGGGCAAGCTCACGGACGAGCTGGAGGCCCGGATCGGGGCCGCCGACACGAAGGCACGGCTGGAGGACATCTACCTGCCGTTCAAGCCGAAACGGCGCACCAAGGCGCAGATCGCCCGCGAGGCGGGGCTCGAGCCGCTGGCCGAGGGCCTGCTGAGCGACCCGTCGGTGGACCCGCTCGCGGCCGCCGCCGCGTTCGTCGACGCGGACAAGGGCGT
>NZ_JBSGZJ010000482.1:3430-5397 GCF_053610925.1 Streptomyces sp. NPDC054847
CCTCGAGGGAGCACGCGCGATCCTGACGGAGCGTTTCTCCGAGGACGCCGACCTCATCGGCGAACTGCGCGAGCGGATGTGGACCCGCGGCCGGCTCGCCGCCAAGGTGAGGGACGGCAAGGAGGAGGCGGGCGCCAAGTTCGCCGACTACTTCGACTTCTCAGAAGGCTTCACCGAGCTGCCCTCCCACCGGATCCTCGCGATGTTCCGCGGCGAGAAGGAGGAGGTCCTCGACCTCGTCCTGGAGCCGGAGGAGCCGACCGACGGTCCCTCGTCCTACGAAGGCATCGTCGCGGCCCGCTTCGGTGTCGCGCAGCGCGGGCGCCCCGGCGACAAGTGGCTCGGCGACACCGTCCGCTGGGCCTGGCGCACCCGGATCCTGGTGCACCTCGGCATCGACATGCGGCTGCGGCTGCGTACGGCCGCCGAGGACGAGGCGGTGCGGGTCTTCGCGGCCAACCTGCGCGACCTGCTGCTCGCCGCCCCGGCGGGCACCCGCGCGACCCTCGGGCTCGACCCCGGTTTCCGTACCGGGGTGAAGGTCGCCGTCGTCGACGCGACGGGCAAGGTGGTCGCCACCGACACGATCTATCCGCACGTTCCCGCGAGCAAGTGGGACGAGTCGCTCGCGAAGCTGGCCCGTCTCGCCAAGGAGCACGCCGTCGAGCTGGTGGCGATCGGCAACGGCACCGCCTCCCGCGAGACCGACAAGCTGGCCGGCGACCTGATCACCAGGCATCCGGAGCTGAACCTGACCAAGGTGATGGTGTCGGAGGCGGGCGCCTCGGTGTACTCGGCGTCGGCGTTCGCCTCGCAGGAGCTGCCCGGTCTGGACGTGTCGCTGCGCGGCGCCGTCTCCATCGCGCGCCGGCTGCAGGACCCGCTGGCCGAGCTGGTCAAGATCGACCCGAAGTCGATCGGCGTCGGGCAGTACCAGCACGACCTGTCCGAGGTGAAGCTGTCCCGGTCGCTCGACGCAGTGGTCGAGGACTGTGTGAACGGTGTCGGCGTCGACGTCAACACGGCGTCCGCGCCGCTGCTTTCCCGGGTGTCGGGCATCGGCGCCGGGCTGGCGGAGAACATCGTCGCGCACCGCGACTCCAACGGCCCGTTCCGATCCCGCAAGGCGCTCAAGGACGTGGCACGGCTCGGCCCGAAGGCGTACGAGCAGTGCGCGGGCTTCCTGCGCATCCGCGGCGGTGACGATCCGCTGGACGCCTCCAGCGTGCACCCGGAGGCGTATCCGGTGGTGCGGCGGATGGTGAAGACGACCGGTGGAGAGGTGGCGTCGCTCATCGGCAACACCTCCGTCCTGCGGTCGTTGCGGCCGGCCGAGTTCGTGGACGAGACCTTCGGCCTGCCGACCGTGACGGACATCCTGCGGGAGCTGGAGAAGCCCGGCCGCGACCCCCGTCCGGCGTTCCGCACCGCCACCTTCAAGGACGGCGTCGAGAAGATCGGCGACCTCGCCGCGGGGATGGTGCTGGAGGGCGTGGTCACCAACGTCGCCGCGTTCGGCGCGTTCGTGGACGTCGGTGTCCACCAGGACGGTCTGGTGCATGTGTCGGCGATGTCCCGGAACTTCGTCAAGGACCCGCACGACGTGGTGAAGTCGGGCGACGTGGTGAAGGTGAAGGTGCTCGACGTCGACATCCCGCGCAAGCGGATCTCGTTGACGCTGCGGCTGGACGACGAGGCGTCGGCGCAGCCGGCGGAGGCGGGTGCGCCCCGGCGTGAGCGCGGCGGACGTCCCCCGCAGCAGCGCCAGGGCGGTGGCGGCGCGGGCCGAGAGCGCCGTGGTGCGGGTGGCGGGGGCGGCCGTGGTGGCGGCAACGGTGGTGACCGTCGTGGTGCCGCCGCACCGCGCCAGGCCCCGGCCCCGTCGAACAGCGCGATGGCGGACGCACTGCGCCGCGCGGGCCTGGTGGACCCGAAGAACCGCTGAGTGCGCCCCGGGGCCGGGGGCA
>NZ_JBSGZJ010000483.1:0-5395 GCF_053610925.1 Streptomyces sp. NPDC054847
CCTCCCCGAGCAGGGCGCGGGCCCGACGCACCATGCCGCTGGCCGTCCTCGCCCTACTGACCGTCCTCCTCGGCGGCTTCGCCGCCTTCGCCGCCGGCCGCGCCGACGACCTGCGCGACCGGCCCGCCGCGCGCAACACGGCCCTCACCGACATCGCCCGCACCAGCGAGGTCAAGGGGCAGGTCACCACGGCCGTGGAAGCCGTCTTCTCCTACAACTTCGCCGACGCCGGCGCGCTGGACCGGGCCGCGAAGACGCACCTGACCGGCCGGGCGGTCCAGCAGCACGGCGAGATGCTCGCGGCCGTCGTCAAGGAAGGCCCCAAGCAGAAGCTGGTGCTGACCACCACCGTCACCGGGAGCGGCGTGGAACAGATCGACAAGGACCGGGCCCGTGTCCTCGTCTACGCCGACCAGAGCAACACGAGCACCGCGACCAAGGAAGAAACGACGTACGCCGCCGCCATGCTCGCCGTGGACGCCGTCCACAAGGACGGCACCTGGCGCATCGCCGGCATCGACACCTTCGGATCCGGCTCATGAGGCCCGGCAGCAGGCGGCTGCGCCGCGGACTGGCCGGGACCGCGGCGGCCGTCGCCGCCATGACGGCGCTCACCGCCTCGCAGGCGCCCGGACTCGTACCGCCCCGTCCCGTCGCCGACGGCAACAGCGCGTCGGATGCCGGTACTTGGCCGGTCACACCCAACGACGACTCGTACCACGTCGAACTGCCGCCGCTGGCCGTACCCGTCCCGCCCGCGCCGGTACCCGGCTCGGGACCGGCCGTGCGGGTGGACCCGGTCCACGCCGAGTCCGGCATCCCGGCCACCGTCCTCGCCGCCTACCGTGGCGCCGAGGCACGGATCGGGCGCAGCGACCCCGGCTGCCGGCTGCCGTGGCAACTGCTCGCCGCCATCGGCAAGGTGGAGTCGGGGCAGGCCTCCGGCGGCCGCGTCGACGCCGCCGGCACCACGCTCTCGCCGATCCTGGGCCCGGTCCTCGACGGCAACGGCTTCGCGCACATCGCCGACACCGACAACGGAGCCTGGGACGGCGACACCCGGTACGACCGTGCTGTGGGACCGATGCAGTTCATACCGTCCACCTGGGCGAACTGGGGGCAGGACGCGAACGGCGACGGCCGCAGGGACCCCAACAACATCCACGACGCCGCGCTCGCCGCCGGCCGCTATCTCTGCGCGGGCGAGCGGAGCCTCGCGGTCAAGGCCCACCTGGACCGGGCGATCCTCAGCTACAACCACTCGCAGGAATACCTGCGCACGGTGCTCGCCTGGCTCGACTTCTACCGCAAGGGCGTCCACCCGGTGGCCGACGGCCGGGGCGTGGTCCCCGGCAGCCCGGGCGCCGGCGGCGGCACACCGGCCGAGCGGCCAGTCGGTGACGGTGACGGTGACGGCGACGGCGGCGACGGTGGGGGAGGGGCCGGCGGCGACATCATCATCGGACCGCCGGGCGGCGCCCCGGCGCCGGTGCCCTCGCCGACCCGCGACACGAGTCCCCGGCCACGGCCGAGCGTGCCCGATCCGGATCCGTCGCCCGCCCCGTCGCCGGATCCTTCACCGGATCCGTCGCCCGACCCGTCCCCCGACCCCTCGCCGGATCCTTCACCGGACCCGTCCCCCGATCCTTCCGAGCCGGACTGCCCCACACCGTCCCCGTCCGAGCCGCCGGGCGAGTCACCGGCTCCACCCGCCACACCGCCGCCCGGCCCGGACGACGGCCCGGATCCCGGCGACGACCCCTGCTCACCCGCCTGACGGCGGCAGCACCTGGGCCAGGTCGTAGCTCACCGGCTCCTCCAGCTGTGCGTACGTGCAACTGGAGGGGTCCCGGTCCGGGCGCCACCGCCGGAACTGCGCGGTGTGCCGGAAACGGTCACCCTCCATGTGGTCGTAGGCCACCTCCACCACCCGCTCGGGCCGCAACGCCACCCACGAGAGGTCCTTCTTCCCGGACCAGCGGCTCGGCGCTCCCGGCAGCCGCGCGCTCGCATGTGCGCTCTCCTCCGCCCAGGCGGCCCACGGGTGGCCGTCCACCGGATCCATGAGCAGTGGCTCCAGCTCCGCCACCAGCTCCTCGCGCCGCTTCATCGAGAACGCCGCGCAGACGCCGACGTGCTGGAGTGCCCCCGAGTCGTCGAACAGCCCGAGCAGCAGCGAACCGACGACCGGGCCGCTCTTGTGGAAGCGGTAGCCGGCGACGACGACGTCGGCGGTGCGCTCGTGCTTGACCTTGTACATCAGCCGGGTGTCCGGCCGGTAGGGCAGATCCAGCGGCTTGGCGACGACGCCGTCCAGCCCCGCCCCCTCGTACTGGTCGAACCACTGCTGCGCCACCTCGACGTCGGTGGTCGTCGGCGTGAGATGCACCGGCGGCCGGGCGTCCGCGAGGGCCGCCTCGAGCCGCTCCCGGCGCGCCCTGAACGGGGCGTCCATGAGCGACTCGTCGTCCAGCGCGAGCACGTCGAAGGCGACGAAACTGGCCGGCGTCCGCTCGGCGAGCATCCGCACCCGGGAGTCCGCCGGATGGATACGCTCCGTGAGCCGGTCGAAGTCCAGCCTGCCTTCGTGCGCGATGACGATCTCCCCGTCGATGACGCAGCGCGCGGGCAGATTCTCCGAGAGCGAGGCCACCAGCTCTGGGAAATACCTGGTGAGAGGCTTGCCGGTGCGGGAACCGATGACCAGCTCGTCCGCGTCACGGTGCACGATCGCCCGGAAGCCGTCCCATTTCGCCTCGTAGTGCATTCCCGGCGGAATCTTTTTCACGGCCTTGGCGAGCATCGGCTTCACGGGCGGCATCACGGGCAGATCCATGGGTCGATTCTGCCCGATATGCGGCATAACCGTGCTCGGCCTACCGTGGCCCACATGGGTGCAGCGGTGGAACTGGAAGCAGGCGGGCGGAGCGTACGGCTGTCCAATCCGGACAAGATCTACTTCCCCGCGCGGGGATTCACCAAGCTGGACGTGGCCCAGTACTACCTGTCCGTCGGGCCCGGCATCCTGCGCGCGCTGCGCAATCGGCCCACCACCCTGGAACGCTACCCGGAAGGCGTCGAGGGCGAGTCCTTCTTCCAGAAGCGCGCCCCCAAGTACCTCCCCGACTGGATCCCGACGGCCCACATCTCCTTCCCCAGCGGACGCACCGCGGACGAGATGTGCCCCACCGAGGTCGCCGCCGTGATCTGGGCCGCCAACCTCGGCACGCTGCCCTTCCACCCCTGGCCCGTACGCAGGGACGCCGTCGACCACCCCGACGAGCTGCGCATCGACCTCGACCCGCAGCCCGGCACCGACTTCAAGGACGCCGTCAAGGCCGCCCTCGAACTGCGCCCGCTGCTGGAGGAGCACGGCCTGCGCGGCTGGCCCAAGACCTCCGGAGGCCGCGGCGTCCACGTCTTCGTGCCGATCGAACCCCGCTGGGAGTTCACCGGCGTACGCCGCGCCGCCATCGCCGCGGCCAGAGAGCTCGAGCGGCGGATGCCGGGGCGGGTCACCACGGCCTGGTGGAAGGAGGAGCGCGGCGAGCGGATCTTCGTCGACTACAACCAGACAGCCCGCGACCGCACGATCGCCTCCGCGTACTCCGTCCGCCCGAACCCGAACGCGCTCGTGTCCGCCCCGCTGCGCTGGGACGAACTCGAAGACGTGTCCCCCTCGGACTTCGACCTGGCCACGATGCCGGGGCGGTACGCGGAACTGGGGGACGTGCACGCCGACATGGACGACCACGCGTTCTCGCTGGACAGCCTGCTGGAACTGTCGCGGAAGGACGAGCGCGACCACGGGCTGAGCGACCTGCCGTACCCGCCGGACTATCCGAAGATGCCGGGGGAACCGAAGCGGGTGCAGCCGAGCCGGGCGAAGAAGCCGGCGGGCTGAGCGGTTGTCGCCGGAGGGGGTGGGAGCCGGTCCAGGGTGGGACCCACCGTCCGCTCCGCTTCCCCAGTGGGGCGGCCCGAGGCCGGGCGCGTTTCAGGCCGCGCAGCTTGTCAGGTAGTCCGTCAGGGAGCGGCGGGGCGTCCAGCCCTGGGTGCGGGCGCGGGACACGTCGAGGACGACCGTGTGGGCGAGCTGGTCCACGGCGTAGCGGCTGAGTGCCGGCTCGGTGCCGGCGCGGCGTGCGGCGGCCTCCGCCGTGCGGGCCGCGAAGTCGGCGAGACCCAGCGGCAGATGCCGGAGCCGGGCCGTCACCCCATGGGCGCGCAGGACCTGGTGCAGGGCGGCGTCCCTGGCGTACGGCCGGGGGTCGGCGATGTTGTACGCGCCGGGAGGCCAGGCGGGGGCCGCGAGACAGGCGTCGGCCAGGTTCTCGACCGCCGTGAGGCTCAGCCGTACGTCCGGGCCCGGCAGCAGCAGCGTGCCCGCCCTGACCCGGGACAGCAGACGCGGCAGGAGCTGTGTGTCACCCGGGCCGTAGACGGCACGGGGTCGCAGCACCACGGCGCCCGCTCGGAGAGCGAGTTCCTCGCCGGCGGCCTTGGTGCGCCCGTACGCGTTGAGGTGCCCGGTCCGTGGATGGTCCTCGCGGATCAGGCGACGGTCGAGGCGGGGGTCGTAGACGCTGGCGCTGCTCACCCACACCACGGGACGATCGCCGGCCGCTGCCAGCAGCCGTGCGGTGCCCCCCACGTTGACCGCGTGCATCCGCGCCTCCGCGCCGGAACCGGGCAGCGGGTCGCCCACGGCGGCCGCGCAGTGCACCACCTTGTCGACGCCGGACAGGTCGGGCCGGCCCGACGAGGCGTCCCAGAACCGGAACTCACCGACCGGTCCCGGACGGCGGCCCAGGCACACCACGTCGGCGCCCTGCGCCGCGGCGGCCCGTGCGACGTGGCCGCCGCAGAAGCCCGAGGCGCCCGTCACGGCGATGCGGGTCATCGGGCCACCTCCGCGGAGGAACGGACAACCAGCTTCCGCCAGCTGGGGAGGGCTGCCCCGCGGTCCACGACGGCCCTGACGACGACGGGGCGATGGGCCGACAACGCCCCTAGCACGTCGGCCAGTTGAAGCCGCGCGAGTCGGGCCCCGGGACAGGTGTGCGGGCCGGCGCCGAAGACGAGACGGGCCACGTCCGGGGCGGCGGGCCGCTCGGCGTCGGGGCCGCTGCCGTGCGCGTCCACCGCATGACGGGCGACCAGCAGCAGACGGTCGCCCGACCGCACCGGGCAGCCCGCCACCACCCCGTCCGCCGCGGCGACCCGCGGCAGCAGCGGTGAGGCCGCTGTGACCCTCAGCAGTTCGTCCACCAGGGGCAGACACAGTCGTTCGTCCGCCGCCTGGTCCCACAGTCCGGCGTCCGCGCACCATGCCACCGCCCGGGGCAGCGCGGCGAGCGTCGTGTTGACGGCGGCGACCGCCACCATCGCGGAC
>NZ_JBSGZJ010000484.1:0-5349 GCF_053610925.1 Streptomyces sp. NPDC054847
GGTCACGGGCCCTTTTTCGTACGTTTGTGCCGTTACAGACCGACTTCCTTCATCAGCATGCCGACCTCGGTGTTGGTCAGCCGGCGCAGCCAGCCGGACTTCTGGTCGCCCAGTGAGATCGGCCCGAACGCGGTCCGCACGAGCTTGTCGACCGGGAAGCCCGCCTCGGAGAGCATGCGCCGCACGATGTGCTTGCGGCCCTCGTGGAGGGTGACCTCGACGAGGTAGTTCTTGCCGGTGTTCTCCACGACCCGGAAGTGGTCGGCGCGGGCGTAGCCGTCCTCGAGCTGGATGCCCTCCTTGAGGCGCTTGCCCAGCTCCCTCGGCAGCGGCCCCTGGATGGCGGCGAGGTAGGTCTTCTTCACGCCGTACTTGGGGTGGGTCAGCCGGTGGGCCAGCTCACCGTGGTTGGTGAGCAGGATGATGCCCTCGGTCTCCGTGTCGAGCCGGCCGACGTGGAAGAGCCGGGTCTCACGGTTGGTGACGTAGTCGCCGAGGCACTGCCGCCCGTCGGGGTCCTCCATCGTGGACACGACACCGGCGGGCTTGTTCAGCGCGAAGAAGAGGTGCGACTGGGTCGCGACGGTCAGGCCGTCGACCTTGATCTCGTCCTGCTCCGGGTCGACGCGGACACCCTGCTCGATCACGATCTTGCCGTTGACCTCGACACGGCCGGCGTCGATCAGCTCCTCGCACGCCCGGCGCGAGCCCATGCCGGCCCGAGCGAGCACCTTCTGCAGACGCTCCCCCTCCTGGTCACCGAAGGTCTTGGGGGTCTTGATCTCCGGCTTGTTCGCGTAACGCTCGCGGTTGCGCTCCTCGGAGCGGGCGTCGTACTCACGCGAACGCGCGGGTGCCGTACGGCCGCCACCGCGCTGCGGCGACTGCCTCGGGCCCCCCTTCGCGCCGCCGCGGGCCGCGCCGCCGCGCCCCTTCCTGGGCGCCTCGGGGGTGCCGCCCACGTCGTAGCGACGCTCCTCGGGACGGGGCTTCCCGGCGCGCTTCTGCTTGTCGTCGCGGTCGTTGCCGGCACCGCGGTAGTTACCGCGCCCGCCGCCGCTGCTGCCGCGGCCGCCGCTGTTGCCACCACGGCTCCCGCCGTTGTTTCCGCTGCTGTTCCTGCCGCTGCTGCTTCGCATCAAATTTCCGTCTTGTCGTCTGCGTCCTCACGATCCGGTGCATCCGGATCGAACGACGGAACGCCTTCCTGCGTCTCGGCCTCGATCGCGTCCGCCTCCGGTAGGAAGGGCGCGAGCTCCGGAAGCTCGTCCAGGCCGCGCAGGCCCATCCGCTCCAGAAAGTAGTTCGTCGTCCTGTACAGGATCGCACCTGTTTCAGGTTCCGTGCCCGCCTCCTCGACCAGACCCCGCTGAAGGAGGGTGCGCATGACGCCGTCGCAGTTCACTCCGCGGACCGCGGAGACCCTGGAACGGCTCACAGGCTGCCGGTACGCGACGACCGCGAGGGTCTCCAAAGCGGCCTGGGTCAGCCGGGCGTGCTGCCCGTCGAGCACGAAACGCTCGACCGCCGCGGCGTGCTCCGGGCGGCTGTAGAAGCGCCAGCCGCCGGCGACGAGCCGCAGCTCGAAGCCGCGGCCCTGGATCGTGTACTCGTCCGCGAGCTCCCGCAGCGCGTCCGCCACGGCCCTCCTGGGCTGCTCCAGCACCTTGGCCAGGTGCTCCTCCGTCGCCGGCTCGTCGACGACCATGAGGACGGCCTCGAGCGCGGGCTTGAGCTCGCTCACTGCTTCTCCTCCACGACTTGATCGAACTCGTCCGTGACGGCCACCGCCTCCGCCCCGCCCCCGGCCCACACCACCATCAGCTCGCCCAGCGCCTCCTCCTGGTCGAGGGCGACCGCCTTCTCGCGGTAGAGCTCCAGCAGGGCGAGGAACCGGGCGACGACGGTGAGGGTGTCGGGAGCGTCCTCCGAGAGCTCACGGAACGACGCCCTGCCCCGCTCCCTGAGCAGGGCGACCACGACCTCGGCCTGCTCCCTGACGCTGACCAGCGGCGCGTGGATGTGGTCCACGTACACCTGCGGCTTCGCCTTCGGCTGCATGGCCTTCACCGCGAGCTTGGCGAAGCCCTCCGCGCCGATGCTGATGACGACCTCGGGCAGCAGCTCCGCGAGGTGGGCCTCGAGCCCGACGGTACGGGGGTACCGCCGTACCTCCTCGTCGAGGCGCCGGTCGAAGATGTCGGCGATCTGCTTGTACGCGCGGTACTGGAGCAGCCGGGCGAAGAGCAGGTCACGGGCCTCCAGCAGCGCGAGGTCCGCCTCGTCCTCGACCTCGGCTGCGGGCAGCAGCCGGGCGGCCTTGAGGTCGAGCAGCGTCGCGGCGACGACGAGGAACTCGGTGGTCTGGTCGAGGTCCCAGTCGGGCCCCATGGCCCGGATGTACGCCATGAACTCGTCGGTGACCTTGGAGAGTGCGACCTCGGTCACGTCGAGCTTGTGCTTGGAGATGAGCTGCAGCAGCAGGTCGAACGGCCCCTCGAAGTTGACGAGCCGCACGGTGAACCGCCCGTCCCCACCCCCGACGGCATCGCTCGCCCCGTGCTGCTCCTCGGCACCGGCTCCAGCGCGTCCCGCACCCCGGGTGGCCGACGGCGCACCGCGGGCCGCCTCCGGTCCGCCGGACCGATCGCCGCCGGCGTCGCCGCCGTGGGGCGCACGGGCCTCCGGCTCCGGAGGCTCGCCCTCGGCAGCAGGAAGGGACGGGCTCGGGAAATCGACGGCCTCGGGCTCCCGGGGGTCGGCCCCGGTCTCGGGAAGGAGTGGGGGCGGGGAATCGACTCCCCCGGCCGGCGCGCCAAGGGCCGCCTCCGGCCGCTCCACGCATGCGGGGCCGTCGTCGTCGCCGTCGGGGCCGGCCGGGCTCTTGCCGGCCTCCTCGTCGTCGCGCAGCGCACGACGCCCGGGCTCCGGGGGTTCGCCCCCGGTCCCGGAAAACGGGGGGCTCGGGGAATCGACCGCCTCCGCCGACGCGACCGGGGCCCCCTCGGGCCGATCGCCGCCGTCGTGCTGCGCACGGGCCTCCCGCTCCGGAGACTCGCCCTCGGCGTCGGGAAGGGACGGGGCCACGGAATCAGCCGTCCGCTCCGGCGTCGTGTCGTCGTCGAGCGGCGCACGACGCCCGGGGGCCGGGGGCTCGCGCGCGGTTTCGGGAAGGGGCGGGGTGGGGGGAACCGCTCCCTGGCGCGACGCGCCCGGCCCCCGCCCCAAGGCACGGCGGCGGGACGGGCCGGGCGGGTCGTCGTTCGGGGGCATGGCGGTCCAGGGAGCGGGAGGAACAGTCGCGCCCGCAGGCTACCCGCTCAGCGACCCCTCAGGCGTCTCACGAGGATGCTCGCGTCGCCCCGCTGCTCGAGGTCCGCGAGGACCACCGCCACCGCCTCGCGGACGATCCGGCCGCGGTCCACGGCCAGGCCGTGCTCGCCGCGCAGCACCAGCCGCGCGTGCTCGAGGTCCATGAGTTCCTCGGCGGAGACGTAGACCGTGATCTTCTCGTCGTGGCGTTCGCGCCCGCTGGGCCGGCGGTTCGCGCCGCGTCCCCGCCTGCGCGGCGCGGCGCCGGCGGCGGGGCCCGCGGCCCCGCCCTCCTGGGGGCGGCGCGCCTTGGGCGTCATCGCCCGTCCGGCGGCGGCCGCGGCGTCCGTGGCCCGGCTGCGGCCCTCCTCGACGGGGTCCGCGTCGGCCGCGGAGTGCTCCTCGGACGACGAGGCGGACGCGGACGAGGAGGCCGGCTCGGCCCCCGCCTCGTCCGGTTCGCCCTGCGCCGGCACCCGCGGTTCACCGTTGGCGTTCGACGTGTTCTGAGCGTTGTTCGGGGTGTTCGGGTTCCCCTGCTTGCGCGGGGACGACGACTGCAGCGCCATGCCCCCGGTCGTACGGAACAGCTCGTCGGCCCCGGGCAGACTCACTCGGCGTGACACCGGGCGAGCACCTCCCTGGCGAGCTGGCGGTATGCGGCGGCGCCGACGGAGTTCGACGCGTAGGTCGTGATCGGCTCACCGGCGACCGTGGTCTCCGGGAAGCGGACGGTCCGCCCGATGACCGTGTGGTAGACGTGGTCGTCGAACGCCTCGACGACCCGCGCCAGCACCTCGCGGCTGTGCACGGTCCGCGAGTCGTACATCGTGGCGAGGATGCCGTCGAGTTCCAGGTCGGGGTTGAGCCGCTCCTGGACCTTCTCGATCGTCTCGGTCAGCAGCGCGACACCACGGAGCGCGAAGAACTCGCACTCGAGCGGCACTATCACCTTGTGCGCCGCGGTCAGCGCGTTGACGGTGAGCAGGCCGAGCGACGGCTGACAGTCGATCACGATGTAGTCGTAGTCGGACATCAGCGGCTTCAGCGCGCGCTGGAGCGTCGACTCGCGCGCGACCTCGCTCACCAACTGCACTTCCGCGGCCGAGAGGTCGATGTTGCTCGGCAGCAGGTCCATGTTGGGCACGGCGGTCTTCAGGAGGACCTCGTCGGCCGACATGCCCCGCTCCATGAGCAGGTTGTAGACGGTGAGGTCGAGCTCCATCGGGTTGACGCCGAGGCCCACCGACAGCGCGCCCTGCGGGTCGAAGTCGACGAGCAGCACCCGCCGTCCGTATTCGGCGAGCGCGGCGCCCAGGTTGATGGTCGACGTCGTCTTGCCGACGCCGCCCTTCTGGTTGCACATCGCGATGATCTTGGCGGGGCCGTGGTCGGTCAGCGGGCCCGGGATCGGGAAGTACGGCAGCGGACGCCCGGTGGGGCCGATCCGCTCGCGGCGCTGACGGGCAGCGTCGGGCGCGAGGGTGGCCGCGTACTCGGGATCGGGCTCGTACTCGGCATCGGGGTCGTAGAAGTGCCCCTCGGGGACTTCCTCGTAGGCGGCGAAGTGGGTGGACTCTCGGCCACTCTCGTTGCCGGCCATGGCGTTCACGTGTTGGCCGTCCATCATCTTCATCGTGTGGGCTGTCGTCATGTGCGTCGTGTGCTGGTGCGTCGCGAAGGTGCGGACAGCGACGGAGCCGACATCCTCGAGACCGGACGACGGGCCCTGGCCCGCCGGAACCGTTCCTGGCCGACCACCCCCGGGAGTAAATGTCGACTCATTCACAAGTCGTCTTACCTCCTTGGACCGTGACCAGGAAACTTATCGATAGGTCAGCGTGGCACCATGCCGACGGTTTGCGACTCTATGGCGTGTCACCGGTCCGCAGCAACACAATCCGCCGGACCCGGCCCGATGTGTCGGCAATCGAACACCCCTCTGTCAAGGGCGCACAGGCCGTTCCGCGTGCCCCCGCCCGCACGTTTCGGGGGTTCGCGAAACGGTTAAAGGGTTACGTTCGAGGCGAGTTGAAC
>NZ_JBSGZJ010000485.1:0-5343 GCF_053610925.1 Streptomyces sp. NPDC054847
CCCAGAAACACCGCGCGAAGCGCGGTACGCCGCCCGCAGGGCGGCACGGGGCCGGGCGGAGCACCGTTTCAGGAAGGGGCGGGGTAGAGGAAACGGCCCCGCGCAGTGGCCACCGCCCGCCCCCACCGCGTCACAGCTCGGCTGCAGTCCCGCCCCGTCCCCGTCCGACTCGTCGGACCCCGTCTTCCCGGCTCGTAGAATCGGCGCGTGGATACGACCCTCCAGGACCCCCTCGTCGGGCAAGTGCTCGACGGCCGCTACCGCGTCGATGCGCGCATCGCCGTCGGCGGCATGGCCACGGTCTACCGGGCCGTCGACACCCGGCTCGACCGGGTGCTCGCTCTCAAGGTGATGCATCCGGACCTCGCCACGGACGCCACGTTCGTGGAGCGGTTCATCCGTGAGGCGAAGTCGGTCGCACGGCTGGCGCACCCGAACGTGGTGGGGGTCTTCGATCAGGGCGCGCAGGGCGCGTACGTGTATCTGGCGATGGAGTACGTGGAGGGCTGCACCCTCCGTGACGTCCTGCGGGAGCGTGGCGCGCTCCAGCCGCGGGCGGCGCTCGACATCCTGGAGCCCGTGCTCGCCGCGCTCGGCGCCGCGCACCGGGCCGGGTTCGTGCACCGGGACATGAAGCCGGAGAACGTGCTGATAGGGGACGACGGCCGGGTCAAGGTCGCCGACTTCGGTCTGGTGCGCGCTGTCGGTTCCGTGACCAACACCTCGGGCACGGTCCTCGGGACGGTCTCCTATCTCGCGCCGGAGCAGATCGAGTACGGCACGGCCGACACCCGTGCCGATGTGTACGCGTGCGGGGTCGTCCTCTACGAGATGCTGACGGGCGCGAAGCCGCACGCCGGTGACACTCCGGCCCAGGTCCTGTTCCAGCACCTGAACGCGGACGTCCCGGCGCCGTCCGCGCTCTTCCCGGGGCTCGCCGTCGAGCTGGACGAGCTGGTGGCGAGCGCGACGGCCCGTAATCCCGAGGTCCGCCCGCACGACGCGGTGGCCCTGCTGGCCCAGGCGCGCGAGGCGCGTGCGGCGCTCGGCGCCGAACAGCTGGACGCGGTCCCGCCGCGGGCCCGCACCGGGGAACCGGCGGCGGGCGGACAGGACGGCGCCGCGTCCGACGAGGACCGTACGGATGTCATTCCGCGGAAGCCGGCCGACGCGGAGCCCGAGGTGCACCACACGGCCCGGCTGCTCCTGCCGCCTCCCGAGCGGCCGGAGCCGGAACCGGTGCGTCCTGCCGGTCGGGGCCTGCCGCTGTCGCGCCGCGGTCTGGTCGCCCTGCTGCTCGCGGTGATCACCGTGATCGGTGTGGGTGCGGGTGTCTGGTACATCAACTCGGGCCAGTTCACCCGTGTGCCGCCGCTGATCGGCAAGAGCGAGCAGCAGGCCCGGGAGGCGCTCGACAAGGCGGGCCTGGAGCTGAAGACCGTCCGCCACGACTTCAGCGAGACCGTGGCCCGCGGCACCGTCATCAACAGCGATCCGGGCACGAACGAGCGGATACGGGGCAACGGCTCCGTGACGATCACCGTCTCCCGCGGTCCGGAGATCGTGAAGGTTCCCGAGGTGTCCGGCAAGCCGCTGGCGGAGGCGGAGCGCGAGCTGCGCAAGGTGGGGCTGGCGCCGGGCGTGGTGACCAAGGAGTTCGACGAGAGCGTCGCTCAAGGCTCGGTGATCCGCACGGACCCGGCCGCCGGCAGCGGCCGCAGCCCCGACACCGCCGTGTCGATCGTCGTCAGCAAGGGCGCGCCGATCGACATGCCCGATGTCACGGGTGACTCCGTCGAGGACGCGACGGCCGAGCTCGAGGAAGCCGGTCTGAAGGTGAAGGTCGCCGAGGAGCGGATCCACTCCGAGCAGGAGGCCGGCAGCGTGGCCCGGCAGTCCGCCGCCGAGGGGGCCAGGCTGGCCCGTGGCGACACGGTCAAGCTGACCGTCTCCAAGGGACCGCGGATGGTCGACGTGCCGGACGTGGTCGGCGACAAGGTGGACGACGCCACCGCCGAGCTGGAGGAGGCGGGCTTCGTGGTGAAGGTCGAGAAGAACTTCCCGTTCCTCGGTGACGAGGTCGAGAGCCAGTCCGTCGAGGGCGGCGGCCAGGCGCCGGAAGGCAGCACGATCACGATCAAGACCAAGGGGCTCTAGTTCTCATGCGCAACCCTGTCGGCGGCCACGTTCCCGTGGCCGGCGGCCTCGCCACGACCGGACTCGTCTACGCGCGGGAGCTGGAGGCGGAGACCGTGCAGGTCTTCGTGGCCAATCCCCGGGGCTGGGCGACGCCGAAGGGGAATCCGGCCCAGGACGAGAAGTTCCGGGCCGAGTGCGCGGCCGAGGGCATCTCGGCCTGGGTGCATGCCCCCTATCTGATCAATTTCGGCTCTCACACCGAAGCCACCGCCGAGCAGTCGGTCCTCTCCTTGAGGCACTCGCTGCGCCGGGCCCGGGAGATCGGCGCCCTGGGCGTGGTGGTGCACACCGGTTCGGCGACGGGAGGCCGCACCCGTGAAGTGGCGCTGGCCCAGGTGCGGGAGCGGATGCTGCCGCTGCTGGACGAGCTGACGCATGACGACGATCCGTTTCTGCTTCTGGAGTCGACGGCCGGCCAGGGCTCCTCGCTCTGTTCCCGCACCTGGGACTTCGGTCCCTACTTCGAGGCACTCGACGCGCATCCGAAGCTGGGCGTCTGCCTGGACACCTGCCACATCTTCGCAGCCGGGCACGACCTGGCGGCTCCCGACGGGATGGCGCGGACCCTGGATCTGCTGGTGGAGACGGTGGGCGAGGGGCGGCTGAAGCTGATCCACGCGAATGACTCGAAGGACGTCGCCGGGGCACACAAGGACCGTCACGAGAACATCGGCTCGGGCCACATCGGCGAGGAACCGTTCCAGGCGCTGATGTCGCATCCCGCCACCGAGGGCGTTCCCCTGATCATCGAGACGCCCGGCGGCAAGGAAGGACATGCCGCGGACGTGGCCCGGCTGAAAAAACTTCGCTGAGACCCTGCGGGAATACCCCCAGGGGGTATACGGTTCCTATCTGACGGCAGGAACCGCTACCGAACGTTGGGGGCACGCCATGCAGCACGAGACGCACGTGGACCACTCGGAGCACGGGCACCACGACCACCACGCCCACGCACAGGGCCCGGGAAAGGCGAGCTGGGGCATGGCGGCCAAGGCCACCCTGCACTGCCTCACCGGATGCGCCATCGGCGAGGTGCTCGGCATGATCATCGGTACCGCGCTGGGCTGGGGCAACGCCCCCACGATGATCCTCGCCATCGCGCTGGCCTTCTTCTTCGGCTACTCGCTGACGCTGTGGGCGGTCCTGCGGGCCGGCCTGAGCCTGAAGGCGGCGATCGGCGTGGCCCTCGCCGCGGACACCATCTCCATCACGGTCATGGAGATCGTCGACAACGGCGTACTGCTCCTCGTCCCGGGCGCGATGGACGCCCATCTGGCCGACTTCCTCTTCTGGGGGGCGCTCGCCTTCGCGTTCCTCGTCGCGTTCGTGGTCACCACCCCGGTCAACAAGTGGATGATCGGCCGCGGCAAGGGGCACGCGGTGGTCCACCAGTACCACTGACATCCCGCACGGCGGACCTCACGGCCCGGGGCTCAGAGCTCCGGGCCGTCCCCCGGTTCCTCCTGATAGGAGTACCGCTGCTCCCGCCAGGGATCGCCGAGGTTGTGATAGCCCCGCTCCTCCCAGAAGCCACGGCGGTCGGCCGTCATGTACTCCACGCCCCGGACCCACTTGGGCCCCTTCCAGGCATACAGATGCGGGACCACCAGACGGAGCGGGAAGCCGTGCTCCGCCGTCAGCAGCTCGCCGTCCTTGTGGGTGGCGAAGATCGTGCGTTCCGCGACGAAGTCGGAGAGGCGGAGATTGGCACTGAAGCCGTACTCCGCCCAGACCATCACATGGCTGACGGAGGGCGCCGGCGGGGCGAGTTCCACGATCGTACGGGCGGGCACGCCGCCCCATTCGGCCCCCAGCATGCTGAACTTCGTCACGCAGTGCAGATCGCCGACCACGCTCGAGTAGGGCAGCGCCGAGAACTCCTCGTGGTTCCAGCAGTGCTTCTCACCGTCGGCGGTGGCGCCGAAGACCCTGAATTCCCAGCGGTCCGGCTTGAACTTGGGTACAGGTCCGTAGTGGGTGACGGGCCAGCCTCGCTGGAGTCGCTGCCCCGGCGGAAGCTCGGACTCCTCTGGTGCGCGGTATTCCCGGCTCTCCGGCTGACCCATGCCTTCAATGGTGACAGACCGGGAGGGGTGGTCATGACCAGGTCTGGGCCGATTCGGGCAACTCCTACTAAGCGTGCACTTACTGGACGCTCCCGTGCCGCGGTGCGAGGATGCGCGAACCTGCCCAGACATACGCGCGGAAGGAGCCTCTGCGATGCAGGGCGACCCCGAGGTCCTCGAGTTCCTCAACGAGCAGCTGACTGCCGAGCTGACCGCGATCAACCAGTACTTCCTGCACGCGAAGATGCAGGAGAACTTCGGCTGGACGAAGCTCGCCAAATACACCCGTGCCGAGTCCTTCGACGAGATGAAGCACGCGGAGGTGCTCACCGACCGGATCCTCTTCCTCGACGGCCTGCCGAACTACCAGCGGCTGTTCCATGTGCGCGTCGGGCAGACGGTCACCGAGATGTTCCAGGCGGACCGGCAGGTCGAGGTGGAGGCGATCGACCGCCTCAAGCGCGGTATCGACGTCATGCGCGCGAAGGGGGACGTCACCTCGGCGAACATCTTCGAGTCGATCCTCGCCGACGAGGAGCACCACATCGACTACCTCGACACCCAGCTGGACCTGGTCGACAAGCTCGGTGAGGCGCTGTACATCGCCCAGCTGATCGAGCAGCCGGAGTCCTAGGCGACGAACGCGTTCCGGCGACGGACGCAGGACGGGGCCGGGCGGGGGCGGGTTCGCCGAACGCTACGCGGCTTCGCCGAGCGCGGGCGCGGTGCCGGCTTCCGGCTCCGCGGCCAGGACGGAAGCGCCGTCGCCCTGCTCCAGCAGCTCGCGGCGGGGGCAGGCGCCACGGCCCAGGATCCCCTGTATGCGCCGCACGCAGGAACCGCAGTCGGTGCCGGCCTTGGAGACGGACGCGATCTGCCGGGGGGTGCAGGCACCGGCATCCGCATGCTCCTTGACCTGCTTCTCCGTGATGCCGAAGCACGAGCAGACGTACACGCCGTTCACCTCCCGGGATCGATTGGTTGTCGCCGTCCCGCTGATCGGTGAGGCTAACCTAACCTTACCCGCAGCCCCCGGCGGGTAAAAGCCCCGAATATGCCGGTGGGGCGTGGATCACAT
>NZ_JBSGZJ010000486.1:0-5294 GCF_053610925.1 Streptomyces sp. NPDC054847
GTCCTACGTCAGGGGCTCGATCCAGATGTTGCGGTAGCGGACCTTGCTCCCGTGGTCCTGGAGGCGGATCGGGCCCGCGGCCGGCCCTTCCGGTGCTCCGCCGCCGGTCGTGCCCGCCACGGCCACGTCGTCATGGACCGTCGTGCCGTTCCACACCACGGTGACGCGGGCGTCCTCCGTCTTCCTGCCCGCCTCGTCGAAGCGCGCAGCGCGGAAGGTGATGTCGTACGTCTGCCAAGTACCCGCCGGTTTCGCCGCGTTGACGTCCGCGGGCTTCCGCTGGTAGATCGCGGCCGCTCCGTCGATCTTCGGCGTCGTGTCGCCGTAGGAGTCGAGCACCTGGATCTCGTAGCGGTCCTGGAGGTACACACCGCTGTTGGCCCGGTCCTGTCCCGTCACGTCCGGCGGAAGCTCGGGCAGCCAGAACTCGGCGTGCAGTTTGAAGTCACCGAACGCCTGCTTGGTGCGGATGTCGCCGCAGCAGACCTCCATAGCACCGTCCGTCAGAGGCCATTGCGCGGTGCGGCCGTCGGTCTGCTGCCAGGCCGACCGGTCCGCCCCGTCGAACAGGACGACGCGGCTCCCGTGGGGATGGACGGTGATCATGTCGAGGTTGACGTGGCCGGTGTCGCCGCTGTCGTACCGGTAGGTGATGGTGTTGGCGCCGGCGCGCAGCGGCAGTTGTTCGGTCCGGGTGGACCATTTGTTCCACTCGCCGGTGCTGAGCAGCTTCGACTGTCCGATCCTGCTGCCGTTGACGTACACGCTCACGGTCTTGGTACCGGTGAAGGGATGCGGCCCGTTGGCGTAACGCAGACCGACGTCGTAGGTGCCGGCCTCGTCGACGTCCACGTCGAAGGTGGTCGAGGCGCCCTCGGTACCGTATCCGTCGACGAAGCCGCTGCCGGAGTGACCGGCGTGCTCCGTGTCCGTGCCGGCGCCGCCCGCGAGCCGCGCCTCCTCGGCCTCGTAGAGCGTGACCTTCGGTTGTCGTCCGGGCATGGCATTCAGTGTGTACCACGCCTCCGTGCTCCACAGCGCCTCGCCGCTCGCGGAGCTGAACGGGCGGGGCGAGCGCACGTGGACCACCCGGTCGGGCTTGAGGCCGGGGATGACGAGGGTGACCTTCTTGCGGTCGGCGGACAGCGCGGCGGACCGCACGGTCAGCTTCTCCTCGTCCACCTTCGGACCGCCGTACGACGGTGTGGGGACGTATCGCCACTGTGCGACCTGGTAGCGGGCGGCCAGCGTGTCGGCCGTGGCCTGGGACAGCGGCTGGGTGTACTCCAGCTCGAAGCCGTCGGACCTGGCGCGCATCGCCAGGATGTCGAAGGCGTCCTCGCCGTTCGGTGTCAGCTTCTGCAGGCCGTGGGTGAGTTTGCCCTCCTGGCCCCAGTTGCCGCCCGCGCCCAGACCGCCGGCGTAGATGGCGCCGTCCGGGCCCTGGCTGATCCGGTTGACGCCGGCCTCGAGTCCCTGGGTGTGCCGGAACACGGCGCCCTGGTCCTGGCCCTTGACCTTCTCCAGGAACGCGCGCTGGAGGCCGCCGTAGGTGACGTCGCCGAACAGCAGCTGCCCCGCGTAGGGGCCCTTCGTGAGGTGGAGCGGTGTGCTGGGCGAGTTCGCGATCTCGTTCTGCGGCAGCCACAGCACGGGCTTGCTCACCGGGTTGGCGTCGAAGGGGCCGTCCGGGTTCGTGAAGTGGTTGAAGAAGCGGTCCTGCTTGATCCGTACCAGCTTGGAGGCGGGCAGCCAGCCGCCCTGGTTGTCCGTCACGAAGATGTCGCCGCCGGGGCCCCAGCCGATGCCGTTCGGGGTGCGCAGACCGCCCGCGACGTACGACACCTCGCCGGTCTTCGCGTTCACCTTGATCGTCGTGCCGCGGTTTCGGGCGGGCTGCGGATCGGTCGTCGCGCCGCCGTAGTTGATGGCCACGGACAGGTTGAGGTAGAAGAAGCCGTTGCGGTACAGCAGACCGAAGGCGAACTCGTGGAAGTTCCCGCCGAAGGGCCAGGTCGCCACCGTGCGCCGTTCGTCGACGACGTCGTCCCCGTCGGTGTCGCTGAGCTCGGTCAGTTCGTGCTTCTGCGACACATAGATCTTGCCGTCGACGGCCTTGATGCCCATCGGTTCCTTGAGGCCGCTCGCGACCTTCTTGACCGTCACCTTGTCCGGCCCGGTGTCATGGGTGACGTTGCCGAGGAGGTAGACCTCGCCCGTGGTGTTGTCGGTGCCGCCCCACGTGGTGACGGCGAGCCGGCCGTCGGGCAGCCAGTCCATGCCGGTGATCTGCGGCTCGAAGCCGGCCGGCCGGAGGTCGGTCAGGTCGTAGCCGGGGTGGACCCCGGTCAGCGGCAGGCCGTCGCCGGGGGAGTCGGTGCCGCTCTCGCACTCCTTGCGGCCCGGCGCGGTCACGCGTACGACACCGGCGTCGGTGCTCAGGACCGAGTTCGGCACGACGGAGAAGCCGGTGGCGCCGGGGGGCCGCCAGGCGAGCGTGATCTGCTGGCCGCCGGTGCGGTCGAAGTGGTCGATCCGCAGAGCGTGGTGACCTGCGGTCAGCTCCACCGTGCCGTCCTTGGGCTCGGCGCCGTGCAGGCCGTCGTGGTCGATGACCGGCCTGTCGTCGATCAGCAGCCGTGAGCCGTCGTCGCTGGTCAGCCGGAAGGTGTAGGAACCGTCCTGGGGAACGTCGATGTTGCCGATCACCTGGGACACGAAGTGGTCGCCGGCGCCGAAGTCGTCGGTGGAGCTCCAGTCGATCGTCGGCATCAGCTTGTCGACGTTCGGCGTCTGTCCCGGCTTGATGGAGCAGATCTTGCTCATGGGGAGCTGTATGTCGAAGACGCGCAGTGTGACGCCGGGTTCCTGCGGCGGTAGGTCCTCCGCGGCTCCGGCCGCCGCGGAGGCCGGCGGCGACATCAGGCAGCCTGCCAGGAACGAGGCGGCGACCAGGCCGGTCACCCGTCTGCGAAGTCGTTGGTGCAGCCGTGGATTCATGCATCCTCCCGGGCTCCCTGGCGTCGGGAGCACGTAACGGTGGTGAACGTGGACCACAACGCGCGGCGCGATCGGCCGATGCTGATCCGGAGGTTCGAATGAACGCGGTTCGGATGAGAGCAGTGCAGAGGAACGCGGTAGGGATGAGCGCAGTGCAGAGAGCCGAGAGCTCCCAGGAGTGCGCCGCAAACCCTAGGAGCCTTTTGCTGACGGTGTCCATACTTCGTCATCACTGAGAACAAACTTCGCCGTCGCACAGGTGAAGTGACGGCATGTCGGCTCGACTCGGCGGTCCGAGCGAACAAAGTTGACGAGTTGTCACTTCTTGCGCCGAGGCCGGTTCGATGCTTGTTCTTGTTCGTAACGGCGCGCTTACGAACATCCATTGACACCCGACTGTCGACCCCGCCAGAGTCTTCCCCGCCAGTGATGCCGATCGCGGACCGAGGAGCGTTCCATATGCCCGAAATTCCCGCAGTCTCACGCCGCTTGCTCCTGGGAGGAGCCCTCGCCACCGGCGCACTCGCGGCCGGTGTCGGCTCCGCACAGGCCGCCCCTGTCATCGAGGCCGCCACCGCCGTCGACGCCGCACCGCGGCGCAGGCCGGGCCAGAAGTCGATGATCGACGTCGCCTTCGAGCCCTACCGGACCGTCCGGGTCGGAGTGATCGGACTCGGCAACCGGGGCCACGGGATGAGCGAGGGCTGGTCCGTCGTCCCCGGCTGCACCGTCACCGCCGTCTGCGACATCCGTGCCGAGCGCGCCAAGCGCACCGCCGACCGGCTGGTCGCCACGGGCAAGCCCCGTCCCGCCGAGTACAGCGGCTCGGACGAGTCGTTCGCCCGGATGCTGGAACGCGACGACATCGACCTCGTCTACATCGCCACGCCCTGGGAGTTCCACTACCAGCAGGGCAGGGCCGCGCTGCTGGCCGGCAAGCACGTCATCGTGGAACTGCCCATCGCCACCGGACTGGACGAGCTCTGGGACCTCGTCGACACCTCCGAACGGACCCGCAGGCACCTGATCCTCTCCGAGAACTGCAGCTACGGCCGCAACGAACTGGCCATGCTGAAGATGGCGCACGAGGGCCTCTTCGGCGACGTCACCAACGGGCACGGCGGCTACCTGCACGACCTGCGGGCCCTGCTCTTCTCCGACACCTACTACACCGACGCCTGGCGCCGCCTCTGGCACACGCGCAGCACCGCCTCCTTCTACGCGATGCACGGTCTGGCGCCGGTCGCCGCGGCCATGGACATCAACCGCGGGGACCGCATGACGGTGCTGCGCGCCACCGCGACCGAACCCAAGGGCCTCGCCGACTACCGGGAGCGCTTCGTCCCGCGCTCGCACCCGTCGTGGCAGGAGACCTACATCAACGGAGACCTGGTCACCTGCCTGATCGACACGGCCAAGGGCCGGGTCATCAGAGCTGAGCACGACGTCAGCTCACCCCGTCCGTACAGCCGCATCAACTCCCTCGCCGGCAGCCGGGGCATCTTCGAGGACTACGCGGGCACCTCGACGACCGGCGGACGCATCTACGTCGAGCCCGACCACAGCGGACACTCCTGGCGCGACTTCGACACCTACCGCAAGGAGTTCGACCACTGGCTCTGGAAGAAGATCGGCGACGACGCCGCGAACAACGGCGGCCACGGCGGCATGGACTACGTCCTGCAGTGGCGCACCGTCCAGCTGATGCGGGCGGGACTGGTCCCCGACATCGACGTCTACGACTCCGCCGCCTGGTGCGCTCCGGTACCGCTCAGCGTCAAGTCGCTGGCAGCCGGCGGCCGTCCGGTCGAGGTCCCCGACTTCACCCGGGGCTCCTGGGTGAATCTCCGCACAGGTCTGGACTCCCGTACCTCCGAGATGCCCCCCGTGGCCTGAGTTCACCGCTCGGGCGGACCGACAGAAGGAGCAGACAGTGAGATCAGCCGGACGGACAACTTCTCTCAGAGCCATGGCGGTGGCGGCGGCACTGCTCGTTCCCGCTCCCGCCGCGGCCGCCGCCGCATCGGAGCCCGCGCCGGCTCCCGCACGGACCGAGGTGACGATAGCGCCCGTCGACCTCGCGGGCCCGGCCGTCTCGACGGTGAAGGTGACCGTCAAGAACGCCGGACCCGACCGCATGCGTTCCTTGAAGGTCTCGTTCGCCGGGCCGGTGGGCTGGGCGGTCCAGCCGTCGGTCCACAGCGTGGACGGCACCTTCGCCGCCGGCGTCACGGCCGGCGCCGAGTTCCGCATCCAGGTGCCGGAGCCGCGGCCCGGATTCACGGTGCGGACCT
>NZ_JBSGZJ010000487.1:0-5293 GCF_053610925.1 Streptomyces sp. NPDC054847
AGCTGACGGACCGGCCGCGCCTTCTGGTCGGGCGCGACTCGAGGCCCGCGGCCCTTCGCAGCGGCGGGTGCGGGCGCTGTGTCGGCGCAGCCGGTGAGGAGCAGCGCTGCGCAGACCGTGGCGGCCAGCGCGCTCCCGGCGCTCTTGATGGCGGGCATGGGCGGATCCTCCCGGCGTCGTGGAACGGCGGGCCATCCGTACCCCCTCGCCGCCGGGAAGCGGTTGCCCGGGGAGCCCGCTCACCCGACCGGGGCACCGGACGCGCGGCCATCCGGCCCGACCGCCTGGCTCCCCGTCAGGGCCGCGGCGGCGCCAGCTCCGGATGGGCGTCGAGCAGTTTGCGCGGGGCCGCTTGGCGCCATGAGTCGAGCAGGATCGCGTACAGCTCCTCCTCGTCGTCCAGCGCTTCGAGCCGCACCCGCAGCCAGGCGTAGTGGTCGTCGTGGCCCTCGCGCAGGAAGAACTTGGCGGGCTCTGCGGCGATCAGCTCGGCGCGGTCCTCCTTAGGGCACTTCACGCCCATGACCCGGTCGTCGTCGGCCAGTGAGGCGAAGATCCGGCCGCGGGGCTCCAGCCGGAAGGTGGGCATGCCCCAGGCGAGCTTCTCGATCGCTCCCGGCAGCGCGAGCGCGATCCTGCGTACGTCGTCGGCTGTGGCCATGGCGACCACCGTAAGCGCTGCCACCGACAGTGGCCCAACTGCCGCGCCACACTGCACGCTTCCGACCCATTGACCCCTCGCGACGGCTGAACCTACGCTGTCCGGCGTACTCAGAAAGCGCTTTCTAACCCGCAGTCCTACCAGCACCGGGAGCGCCATGAGAAGTCTTCGACAAGAACCGTCCGGACCACGGCGGCCGCAGCGGCCGCGAACGTCCGGACGGCCAGGAGCCCGTCGCACCGCACTTTCCCCTGTCCCCGTCATCACCGCACTGCTGGCGCTGCTTCTCGGACTCGGGGTGACCCTGTCGCCCCGCGCAGAGGCGGCGCCTTATCGCGTGCTCGTCTTCTCCAAGGTCACGAACTTCAGCCACGACTCGATCCCCGCGGGCATCGAGGCGATCAAGAAGCTCGGCAGTGAGAACGGCTTCGAGGTCGAAGCCACCGACGACGCCGCGGCCTTCACCGACGAGAACCTCGCCCGCTTCCAGGCGATCGTCTTCAACAACACCAACTCGACACCGGAGAGCGGCGATCTGCTGGACGCGGCGCAGCGTGCCGCACTCCAGAAGTTCGTCCGCGGCGGCGGTGGATGGGTCGGTCTCCACGCCGCCTCCGCGAGCGAACGCGACTGGGGATGGTACGAGGGCCTGGTCGGCGCCATCTTCGACAAGCACCCCGCCGTGCAGACGGGCCGGATCAAGGTGCTGGACCGGTCGCACCCGTCCACCGAGGGCCTTCCCGAGCTCTGGGAGCGCACGGAGGAGTGGTACAACTGGCGCACCAACCCGACCGGCAAGGTCCACACGCTCGCCCAGATCAAGGTGCGCGACGGGATCACCGGCCTCGACGAGGGCGTCGACCACCCTTGGTCGTGGTGCCAGAACTACGACGGCGGACGCTCCTGGTTCACCGCCGGCGGCCACGCCAAGTCGGCTTTCCAGGAGCCGGACTTCCTGAAGCACCTGCTCGGCGGCATCCAGTGGGCCGCGGGCAACAAGCCCGGGGACTGCACGGCGACGAAGACGGGCGCCTTCCAGCGGACACCGCTCGCCACCAGCGACCTCGCCGACCCGTTCGAGCTGGCGGTGGCGCCCGACCGCCGGGTCTTCTTCATCGAGCGCACCGGCAAGGTGAAGGTGATCGACCAGTCGACGCTGAAGGTCACCACCGCGCTCGACTTCGAGTACACCCCCGAGATGACCAGCCAGTCCGACGGACTGCTGGGACTCGCCCTCGACCCCGACTTCGCCGAGAACAACTGGCTCTACCTGCTCAACTCCGACAAGACCGAGAAGCGGCTGAACCTCTCCCGCTTCACCGTCACCGGCAACACCATCGACCCGGCATCGGAGAAGCGGCTGCTGACCGTGCCGACCCTGCGGGGCGAAGGACGGGCCAACTCGCACATGGCGGGGTCGATCGCGTTCGACAAGAACGGCGACCTCTACATCGCCACCGGCGACAACACCGACCCGTTCGCGTCCGACGGCTTCGCACCGATCGACGAGCGTGAGGGCCGCCGCGCCTGGGACGCCCAGGGCACCTCCGGGAACACCAACGACCTGCGCGGCAAGATCCTGCGCATCACGCCCAAGGACGACGGCACGTACGCGGTGCCCGAAGGCAACCTGTTCGCCCCCGGCACGGACAAGACGCGGGCCGAGATCTACGCGATGGGCATGCGCAACCCGTTCCGGATCACCACCGACCCGGACAGCGGCGCTTTGATGGTGGCCGACTACGGTCCCGACGCCCGCACCGCGGACCCCGCCCGCGGCCCCGAGGGCACCGTCGAGTACATGCGCATCACCGAGGCGGGCAACTTCGGCTGGCCGTACTGCGTGGGCAACAACACCCCGTTCAACGACTACGACTTCGCGACCGGGACGTCCGGCCCGAAGTTCGACTGCGCCGACCTGGTCAACGACTCGCCGAACAACACCGGCCTCACCGACCTGCCCCCGGCCAAGCCGGCCACCGTCTGGTACGCGTACTCGGCCTCCCCCCAGTTCCCGGAGCTCGGCACTGGCGGCGGTGGCCCGATGAGCGGACCGGTCTACGACCACGACGAGGCCAACACCTACCAGGGCAAGTTCCCTGCGGCCTTCGACGGCAAGTGGTTCAACTACGAACTGACCCGTAAGTGGTTCAAGACCTTCTCCATCCAGCAGCAGGACCAGACCTTCACCGACCCCCGCTTCGCCCCGGTCGCGGCGGGCGACCTGCACTCGATCAACCCCGTCTTCGGCGACATGGCGTGGAACCAGCCCTTCGACGCCGACTTCGGCCCCGACGGTGCGCTGTACGTCATCGACTTCGGGCTCGGCAGCGGTACCGGACGCGGCGGCAGCAACGAGGGCTCCGGTATCTACCGCATCGACCACGTCGGCGACAACCGGCTGCCCGACGCCAAGGCCACAGCCACGCCGGACAGCGGTTCCGTGCCGCTGACCGTGGCGTTCTCCAGCGAGGGCTCCGGGCTGCCCGACGACGAACCGGTCAGCTACGCCTGGGACTTCGACGGGAACGGCACGACCGACTCGACGGAGGCCCACCCGACCCACGTCTACCAGGACAAGGGCCGATTCACCGCCCGGCTCACCGTCACCGGCCCCGGAGGACTCACCGGGCTGGCCGTCCAGGACATCACCGTGGGCAACACCCGGCCGCAGGTCACCATCCAGCAGCCGCCGGACGGCGGGATGTTCGGCTTCGGCGACACCATCCCCTTCACCGTGAAGGTCAAGGACAAGGAGGACGGACAGGGGATCGACTGCTCGCGGGTGGTCGTCCAAT
Organism: Streptomyces sp. NPDC054847; assembly: GCF_053610925.1. NCBI lineage: Bacteria > Bacillati > Actinomycetota > Actinomycetes > Kitasatosporales > Streptomycetaceae > Streptomyces > Streptomyces sp. NPDC054847. The sequence continues at coordinate 3,460 of NZ_JBSGZJ010000487.1, forward strand.
CGCAGCTCGGCCATGACTCCCATCTCCACCCGCTGGACAACTACACGGGATGCGCCGGCGAGATCACGACCGACGCCGGTGACAGTCACGGTCCCGGCCAGAACCTCTACTACGGCATCACCGCGCAATACGAGGACGAGGGAGCACCGGGCGTGCCCGCCCTCACCGGATCCGCCTCACTGACCCTGCGCACGGCGTTCCGCGAGGCCGAGCACATGACGTCGACCGGTGGGGCGAACCAAGGAGCCGTCGTGGGCAGCCGCGGCGACGCTTCCGGCGGGAAGCGTCTCACCGAGATCGAGCACGGCGACTGGATCAGCTTCGACCCCGTCAGCCTGAAGGGCATCGACTCGGTGACCGTGGGTGCGGCCTCCGGCGGCATCGGCGGAAGTATCGAGTTCCGGGCCGGATCCCCGACCGGTGAACTGCTCGGCAAGGTCGCGGTCCCTGCCACGGGCGGCTGGGGCAACATCGTCTCCCCCACGACGCCACTGACGGACCCCGGCGGCACCATGAAGCTGTACGCCGTCTTCACCAACCCGGAATGGAGTGCCGACAAGCCGGACCTCTTCGCCGTCGACTGGCTGCACTTCAACGGCCACGGGGTGGAGAAGCGCCAGGGTGCGGCCGTCACGGTCGCCGCCGCTCCGGCCACCGGCGACGCGCCGCTCACCGTCCGGTTGACCGGCAACGTGAAGCTGCCGGAGGGCCGCACCGCCGCCTCCTACCACTGGGACTTCGGCGACAACACCCGGCCCGCGGGTGAGGAGACCGCTACGGCGACACACTCCTACGCCCGCCCGGGCGCCTACACCGCGCATCTCACCGTCACCGACGACAAGGGCGACACGACCAGCGGCTTCGTCCGCATCGACGTCAGTTGAGAAGGGACATCCGAATGAACGGCACCAGACGCGCATTCCTCGGCAGGGCACTCGGCGTCGCCGCCGCGGCAGCGGCGGCCACCGCAGCAGGCCCGCTCTCGTACGCGGCCGCGGCGGACGGGACGGCTCCCGAGACGGCGCAGCGCTGCCGCCGCATCCCGCCTTCCGGGATCGGCATGCACCTCTACACCATGCGCACCCCGCTCGCGGCGGACTTCAAGGGGACCCTCGCCCGGCTGGCGCAGATCGGTTACGCGACGGTCGGCGTGAGCGGCCGGCACGGTAACAGCGCGGCCGCGATCCGCTCCATGCTCGACGAGACGGGTCTGCGGGCGGTCCTCGAACACGTGGGTTACGACATCGTGCGGGGCAGCGGACTGCCGCAGGCGATCGAGGACACCCACACCCTCGGCGCACGGTGGATCGTCGTGCCGAGCCTGCCCGGGGCGATGCACACGCCTGCCGGATTCCGTGAGGCGGCCCGGGAGTTCAACAAGGCGGGCCTCGCCGCCCGCAACGCGGGTCTCGGCCCGGTGCTGTTCCACAACCACGGCGCCGACCACCAGGTGGTGGACGGGGAGAACCTGTACGACATCCTGCTGCGGGAGACCGACCCCGAGCTCGTGGGCTTCGAGCTGGACGTCTACTGGGCGGCCAAGGGCGGCGGCAGCGATCCGCAGGACCTGTTCGTGGAGCACCGCCGGCGCTTCCCGGCGCTGCACGTCAAGGACATGGCGCCGAGCGGCGGGTTCGCCGACGTCGGCTCCGGGGTCCTGGACTTCGCCGCGATGTTCGACACCGCCCGGAGCGGCGGCGTGAAGCAGTGGCTGGTCGAACACGACGCGCCGGCCGACCCGTTCGCCACCGCGCAGAACAGCTACACCCACCTGGCGAACCTCAGGTACTGAGCGCACACGCGGAAGGAGCCCCGCACCACCCCCCGTGGGTGG
>NZ_JBSGZJ010000488.1:0-5243 GCF_053610925.1 Streptomyces sp. NPDC054847
GGGCACGGTGGAGCGCCGTGCCGAACCTCTTCGACCTTTCGACTTTTCGTACGCAGCCCCGTGAGAGAGAGCCGCCGAGCCGCATGCCGACCCCCGAGCTGATCTCCCCCCGCTCCCCGCGCGTCACCGCCGCGCGGCGGCTCGCCAAGCGCAACTTCCGGGGCAAGGACCGTCTGTTCATCGCCGAGGGGCCGCAGGCCGTACGGGAGGCGGTCGCCCACCGCGGGCCCGACGGCGCGGCGACGCTGGTCGAGCTGTTCACCACCGTCGAGGCCGCCGAGCGCTACGCCGACATCGTCGACGCCGCCCACGCCGCGGGAGCCCGCGTCCACCACGCCGCGGACACCGTGCTCGCCGAGGTGTCGCAGACCGTCACGCCGCAAGGGCTCGTCGGCGTCTGCCGGTTCCTCGACTCGCCGTTCGAGGACATCCTGGCCGCCCGGCCCAAGCTCGTCGCCGTGCTCGCGCACGTACGCGACCCCGGGAACGCCGGAACGGTGCTGCGCTGCGCCGACGCGGCCGGGGCGGACGCGGTGATCCTCACCGACGCGTCCGTCGACCTGTACAACCCCAAGTCGGTGCGGGCGTCGGTCGGCTCCCACTTCCACCTGCCGGTCGCCGTCGGCGTACCCGTCGAGCAGGCCGTCCAAGGGCTGCGCGACGCCGGCGTACGCGTCCTCGCTGCGGACGGCGCCGGCGAGCAGGACCTCGACGACGAACTCGACGCCGGCACCATGGGCGGCCCCACCGCATGGATCTTCGGCAACGAGGCCTGGGGCCTGCCGGAGGAGACCCGGGCCCTCGCCGACGCCGTCGTCCGCGTCCCGATCCACGGAAAGGCCGAGAGCCTGAACCTGGCGACCGCCGCCGCCGTATGTCTCTACGCGTCGGCGCGCGCCCAGCGCGCCGGGGCCAAGGGTGCCCCGGCAAGCTGACGGACCACTCGCTCAGGGGGTCGGCGACGTCACTTTCAGCTAGTAGGGTGACGCACTCGGGGGCCCACTGCGCCGGCGGAGAGGTGGGGTACGGGGACATGACGGTCGGGACCAGCAGGCCGACACAGCCACAGGAGTTCCACCTGGGCCCCTCCGGCTGCCCCGAGGCCCCCGGGATCGACCCCGACGACCTCCCGGACGGCCTCGTCGTGGCCGACGAGACGGGCCGGGTCGTCTGCTTCAACCGGGCCGCCGTCCGCATCACCGCCGTGGCGAGGGCCGACGCGATCGGACGGCCACTGGAGCGGGTGCTGCCGCTCGAGGACCTGAAGGGTCGCCGCTGGTGGACCCTCACCGACCCCTACGGCGGACTCGCCACCCGCGTCGGCCAGCCGGAGCGGAACCTGCTGCTGCCCGGCGGCCGCGAGGTCCTCGTCTCCGCCCGCTACGTGCGCGACGTCCCCACCGGGCCGGTGCGCAAGCTCGTCGTCAGCCTCCGCGGCACCGAGGCCCGGCGCCGCAGCGAACGCAGCCACGCCGAACTGATCGCCACCGTCGCCCATGAGCTGCGTTCCCCGCTGACCTCCGTCAAAGGCTTCACGGCCACCCTCCTCGCCAAGTGGGAACGCTTCACCGACGACCAGAAGCGCCTGATGCTGGAGACCGTCGACGCCGACGCCAACCGCGTCACACGCCTCATCGCGGAGCTTCTCGACATCTCCCGCATCGACTCCGGACGGCTCGAGGTGCGCCGTCAGCCCGTCGACGTCGCCGCCGCAGTGCGCCGCCACGTCGACGCGCACGTGGCAGCCGGCCAGACCCCGGACCGGTTCCGGGTCGACGTCAACCGGCCGCTGCCGGACCTGTGGGCCGACCCCGACAAGGTCGACCAGGTGCTCGGCAACCTGCTGGAAAACGCGGTGCGCCACGGCGAGGGAACTGTCACGATCGACATAGCACCCTCGCCGTCTGCCGGCGAGCAGAGCGGTACCGGCACCGCCGTCACCGTGAGCGACGAGGGTCCCGGCATTCCGGAGGAGTCGATGGCACGGGTCTTCACCCGCTTCTGGCGGGGGAGCAAGCGCGGTGGCACCGGCCTCGGGCTCTACATCGTCAAGGGCATCGTCGAGGCCCACGGCGGGACGATCACGGTCGGCCGTGGCCCCGGCGGCGGCGCCCAGTTCCGATTTATCCTGCCCGTCGGCACCCCGGCGCATCTCCAGTAGCGATCCTCACGGATCGGCCGGCGAGAGCGTCCGAGCAGCCCGCGGGCTCATTCACCGTTCCACACCCCGTTAGACTCGACTTTTGGCACCTTTGCGTCCTCGGTCGTCCCTGGTCGACGTGCGGGGTCCCCAGCCAGCCCATCGGAAGTACGGGAAGAGATGTCCGCACCCAATAAGTCGTACGACCCTGTTGAGGTCGAGGCACTGAAACCGGAAGAGATCGAGCGCATGCGGGACGAGGCGCTCGCCGCCTTCGCCGCCGCGGACTCGCTCGAGGCGCTCGCCCACGCGAAGTCCGCGCACACCTCCGGCACCTCGCCGCTCTCCCTCGCCAACCGTGAGATCGGGGCACTGCCGCCGCAGGCCAAGGCCGAGGCCGGCAAGCGCGTGGGCCAGGCCCGCGCCGCCGTCGGCCGCGCCCTCGCCACCCGCCAGACGGAGCTCGAGGCCGAGCGCGACGCCCGGGTGCTCGTCGAGGAGGCCGTCGACGTCACGCTGCCCCACGACCGCGTCCCCGCCGGTGCCCGCCACCCCCTCACCACGCTCTCCGAGCGCATCGAGGACGTCTTCGTGGCCATGGGCTACGAGGTCGCGGAAGGGCCGCAGGCCGAGGCCGAGTGGTTCAACTTCGACGCGCTCAACATCGGCCCCGACCACCCGGCCCGCGGCGAGCACGACACCTTCTTCGTGCAGGACGCCGAGGGCGGCGCGGACTCCGGCGTCGTGCTGCGCACCCACACCTCGCCCGTGCAGATCCGCTCACTGATCGACCGCGAGCCGCCGGTCTACGTGATCTGCCCCGGCCGGGTGTACCGCACCGACGAGCTGGACGCCACGCACACCCCCGTCTTCCACCAGGTCGAGCTGCTCGCCGTGGACGAGGGCCTGACCATGGCCGACCTCAAGGGCACCCTCGACCACATGGTCCAGGCGCTGTTCGGCGAGGGCATGAAGACCCGGCTGCGGCCGAACTTCTTCCCCTTCACCGAGCCGTCCGCCGAGATGGACATGGTCTGCTACGTGTGCCGCGGCGAGTCCGTCGGCAACCCCGACCGGCCGTGCCGCACCTGCTCCAGCGAGGGCTGGATCGAGCTCGGCGGCTGCGGAATGGTCAACCCCAAGGTGCTCACCGCCTGCGGCGTCGACCCCGGCAGGTACAGCGGGTTCGCCTTCGGGTTCGGCATCGAGCGGATGCTGATGTTCCGCCACAACGTCGAAGACATGCGAGACATGGTCGAGGGTGACGTCCGGTTCACCCGGCCGTTCGGGATGGAGATCTGATGCGGGTCCCGCTTTCTTGGCTGCGGGAGTACGTCGACCTGCCGGCGACGGAGACCGGCCGTGACGTGCAGGCCAAGCTCATCGCCGCCGGGCTCGAGGTCGAGACCGTCGAGCAGCTCGGCGCGGGGCTCAAGGGCCCGCTCGTCGTCGGCCAGGTGCTGACCATCGAGGAACTGACGGAGTTCAAGAAGCCCATCCGCTTCTGCACCGTCGACGTCGGCCGGGCCAACGGCACCGGCGAGCCGCAGGAGATCGTCTGCGGCGCCCGTAACTTCGCCGTCGGCGACAAGGTCGTCGTGGTCCTCCCCGGCGCCGTGCTGCCCGGCGACTTCGCCATCGCCGCACGCAAGACGTACGGCCGGACGTCCCACGGCATGATCTGCTCCGGCGACGAGCTCGGCATGGGCGACGACGGCAGCGGCGGCATCATCGTGCTCCCGCCCGAGCACGAGGTCGGCACCGACGCGATCAGGCTCCTCGAGCTCGTCGACGAGGTCCTCGACATCGCCGTCACCCCCGACCGCGGCTACGCCCTGTCCATGCGCGGCGTCGCCCGCGAGACGGCCACCGCCTACGGCCTGCCGCTGCGCGACCCGGCGCTGCTCGACGTGCCCGGACCCAACTCGTACGGCTACGGCGTCAAGGTGGCCGACCCGATCGGCTGCGACAGCTTCACCGCGCGTACCGTCGTCGGCCTCGAGCCGGAGGCCCGCTCCCCGATCTGGCTGCAGCGCCGACTGCAGAAGGCCGGGATGCGCCCGATCTCGCTCGCCGTCGACATCACCAACTACGTGATGCTCGAGCTCGGCCAGCCGCTGCACGCCTACGACCGCTCCCGCCTCGACGGGCCGATCGGGGTGCGCCGCGCGGAGCCCGGCGAGAAGCTCACCACCCTCGACGGCACCACCCGCGTCCTCGACGCCGAGGACCTCGTCATCACCGACGACCGTGGGCCCATCGGCCTCGCGGGCGTCATGGGCGGGGCGAACACCGAGATCGCCGACGCGGCCCCCGACCCGGAGACCGGCCGGATCAACGGCACCACCGACGTCGTCATCGAGGCCGCGCACTTCGACCCGGTCGCCATCGCCCGGACCGCGCGCCGGCACAAGCTGTCGTCCGAGGCGTCCAAGCGCTTCGAGCGCGGCGTCGACCCGCAGGCCGCCGCGGCGGCGGCGCAGCGCACCGTCGACCTGCTGGTGCTCCTCGCCGGCGGCACGGCGGAGGGCGGCGTCACCCAGGTCGTCGCCCCCAGTGCCCCGCGCACCATCGCCATGCCGGCGGACCACCCCGACCGCGTCGCCGGCGTCACCTACGGCCGCGAGACCGTGGTGCGCCGCCTCCAGGAGGTCGGCTGCGACGTCTACGGGCAGGACGACCTCGTCGTCACCGTCCCCTCGTGGCGGCCCGACCTCGCAGAGCCCAACGACCTCGCCGAAGAGGTCATCCGGCTCGAGGGCTACGAGAACCTCCCCTCGACCCTGCCCACCCCGCCGTCCGGCCGCGGTCTCACCGCACGCCAGCGGCTGCACCGCCGGGTCGGCCGCGCGCTCGCCGGCGCCGGCTACGTCGAGGCGCCGAACTACCCCTTCATCGGCGAACCGGTTCTCGACCAGCTCGGCCTGGAGGCCGACGACGCCCGCCGCCGGGTCGTCAAGCTCGTCAACCCGCTCTCCGACGAGGAGCCGGCGCTGCGCACCACGCTGCTGCCCGGACTCCTGGGCGCCCTGCGGCGCAACGACGGGCGCGGCAGCCACGACCTGGCGCTCTTCGAGACCGGTCTTGTCTTCCGCCCGACGGG
>NZ_JBSGZJ010000489.1:0-5200 GCF_053610925.1 Streptomyces sp. NPDC054847
GCGTCGGCGTCAAGTGACTTGCCCTATATGCCGGACAGGCCCCTGGGACCTATCGGATCAGATGTGCCCGTCCTCCAGCATTTCGGTCACCAGGGCCGCGATCTGTGAACGCTCCGAGCGCGTGAGGGTGACATGCGCGAACAGCGGATGCCCCTTCAGTTTCTCCACCACGGCGACCACGCCGTCGTAGCGGCCGACCCGGAGGTTGTCCCGCTGGGCCACGTCATGCGTGAGGACGACCCGGGAATTCGCCCCGATACGGGACAGAACCGTCAGCAGGACGTTCCGTTCCAGCGACTGGGCCTCGTCGACGATGACGAACGCGTCATGAAGGGAACGGCCCCGGATGTGCGTCAGCGGCAGGACCTCCAGCATGCCGCGGTTCAGGACCTCCTCGATGACCTCACGGCCGGCGACGGCGGACAGCGTGTCGAAGACCGCCTGCGCCCACGGGCTCATCTTCTCGGCCTCGGTGCCCGGCAGATAGCCGAGCTCCTGCCCGCCCACCGCGTAGAGCGGTCTGAAGACCATCACCTTCTGGTGCTGCCTGCGCTCGAGGACCGCTTCGAGGCCCGCGCACAGCGCCAGCGCCGACTTGCCGGTGCCGGCCCGGCCGCCGAGCGAGACGATGCCGACCTCCTGGTCGAGGAGCAGATCCAGGGCGATGCGCTGCTCGGCGCTGCGACCGTGGATTCCGAACACCTCGCGGTCGCCCCGCACCAGGCGGACGTTGCCCTCGGCGGTGACCCGCCCCAGCGCCTTGCCGCGCTCGGACTGCAGCACCAGACCGGTGTGCACGGGCAGATCCGCCGCCTCCGGTACGTACAGCGTCTCCTCCCCGTAAAGGAGGTCGACCTGCTCAGCCGTCAGGGGCAGGTCGGTCATGCCGGTCCAGCCCGTGTCGGTGATGGCGAGCTCCGCGCGGTACTCCTCCGCGAGCAGGCCGACCGACGACGCCTTGATGCGCAGCGGCAGGTCCTTGGAGACGACCGTGACGTCGTACCCCTCCGCCTGGAGGTTGCGCGCGACGGCCAGAATCCGTGAGTCGTTGTCCCCCAGCCTGAAACCGGCCGGCAGTACGCCGGGATCCGAGTGGTTGAGCTCGACACGCAGCGTGCCACCGAGGTCCCCGATGGGCAGCGGAGAGTCGAGGCGGCCGTACCGGACCCGGAAGTCGTCCAGCAGGCGAAGCGCCTGGCGGGCGAAGTAACCGAGCTCCGGATGGTGCCTCTTGGCCTCCAGCTCCGTCACCACGACGACGGGGAGCACGACCTCGTGCTCGTCGAAGCGGCTCATGGCTTTCGGGTCCGCCAGCAGGACGCTGGTGTCGAGAACGTAGGTGCGCCGGTCGTTCATACGGCGCTTTGTGCTGTTCACCACGGAAGGACGTACCCCCTCGGACGAGGTCGGGGTGCGACGGCGTCGCGGGCCATGGGTCCTCCCGCCGGAGCGGGGGACGGGCCGGGCTCAGGCCACGATGCGCGGGCCGAGCGCCGGCCCTCCGCGTGGTCCGCACCGCTGGTGCAGTCCTTCGTGTGCAAAGGGCCTCCCGGGTGGGCGGCGTGAGCCGCTCACTGAGATCCGACGTTCGTGGATCGGACGTCGACCTGCAAGAGGTATGCCCTCGAACAACTCCGGCCATGCCAGGAGGCCGGGCGTCCGCCGGATGAACGTGCGGTGACGAGGCGCGTCGAGGGGGCGCGTGGCTGCCGCGCCGCGCCGGGCCGGCGACGTGACGGCTCGGGGCGGAAGGTGAAAGGGGCCGGGGCGGGGCCCGGTCCAGGCAGAGACTGCCGGTCAGGCAGACGCCCGGTTCAGGGAGACGCTGCCGGGTCGGGCAGAGGCGGCGGTCAGGCGCCGTAGCGGCGGTGACGGGCCGCGTAGTCGCGCAGTGCGCGCAGGAAGTCGACCTTACGGAACGCCGGCCAGAAGACTTCGCAGAAGTAGTACTCGGAGTGCGCGCTCTGCCAGAGCATGAACCCGGAGAGCCGCTGCTCCCCGCTGGTGCGGATCACCAGGTCGGGATCCGGCTGCCCACGGGTGTACAGGTGCTCGGAGATGTGCTCGACGTCGACGATCTCGGCGAGCTCCTCGAAGCTCGTGCCCTTCTCCGCGTGCTCCAGCAGCAGCGAACGGACCGCGTCCGCGATCTCCTGGCGGCCGCCGTAGCCGACGGCGACGTTGACCAGTATTCCCTTCACGTCCGCCGTGGCCTGCTCGGCCTCCTTCAGCACCCGCTGCGTGTGGTCGGGCAGCAGGTCCAGGGTGCCCACGTGGTGCACCCGCCAGCGCCCGTCGGCGGCGAGGTTGCGCACCGTGTTCTCGATGATGCCGAGAAGCGGCTTGAGCTCCTCTTCGGGGCGGTCGAAGTTGTCCGTGGACAGGAGCCACAGGGTGACGACCTCGACATCGGTCTCCGCGCACCAGCCGAGCAGCTCGGAGATCTTGTCGGCGCCGGCCTGGTGCCCCTGTGCGGCCGTGCCGCCGGAGGCCTTCGCCCAGCGGCGGTTGCCGTCGAGGATGACACCGATGTGCTTGGGCACCTGGGCATGGTCGAGGCGGCCTTCCACCCGGCGTGCGTAGAGCCTGTACACCAGGTCGCGCAGGTTCACAGTTCTTACACCCCTCCATGCGGCAGTCCCCGAAGGCGCAACCCTACTGCGGGCCGGGCACGGCGGCCCAACCCGGTGTGTCACAAGTCCGTGATAAGGAGGGAAGCGTGACTGATTCCCCCTATTACCTCGCCGACGCCGACCGCTACGCGTCCATGGAGTACCGCCGCAGCGGCCGCTCCGGCCTCAAGCTGCCCGCGCTGTCCCTGGGCCTCTGGCACAACTTCGGTGACGACCGCACGCTGAGCTCGCAGCGCACGATCCTGCGCCGCGCGTTCGACCTGGGCGTCACCCACTTCGACCTCGCGAACAACTACGGACCGCCGCCCGGGTCCGCCGAGCTGAACTTCGGCAAGATCTTCGCGCAGGACTTCGCCCGCTACCGGGACGAGATCGTCGTCTCCACCAAGGCCGGCTATCTCATGCACCCCGGGCCGTACGGCGAGTGGGGTTCGCGCAAGTATCTGCTGTCGTCGCTGGATGCCTCCCTGAAGCGGATGGGCCTCGACCACGTCGACATCTTCTACTCCCACCGCTTCGACCCGGAGACTCCGCTCGAGGAGACGATGGGAGCGCTCGCATCCGCCGTGCAGCAGGGCAAGGCGCTGTACGTGGGGGTGTCCTCCTACAACGCGGAGCAGACCGCGGAGGCGGCCGGACTGCTGAAGGAGATGGGTGTCCCCGCGCTCATCCACCAGCCCTCGTACTCGATGATCAACCGCTGGATCGAGGACGACGAGCTGCTGGACACCCTGGAGGACGCCGGTATGGGCTGCATCTCCTTCGTGCCGCTCGCGCAGGGGCTGCTCACCGGCAAGTACCTGAAGGGCATCCCGGAGGGCTCGCGCGCCACCCAGGGCAAGTCGCTCGACCCGAACCTGCTGTCCGACGAGGTGGTGCGACGGCTGCACGGCCTCAACGACATCGCCGCGCGCCGTGGCCAGTCGCTGGCCCAGCTGGCGATCTCGTGGGTGCTGCGCGACCCGCGGATGACGTCCGCGCTCATCGGCGCGTCCAGCGTGCAGCAGCTCGAAGAGAACGTCGCGGCGCTGGCCGGGGCGCCTCTGACGCAGGCGGAGCTGGAGGAGATCGACACCTTCGCGGTGGACACGAAGGGCACGAACATCTGGGCCGACCGGGGCTGACCCGCCGGGAGGAAACATAAAACGGGCCGGTCCGTGGGGGGGATACGGACCGGCCCGAGGGGGGGTTTCCACCATAACCCTTCGTAAGCGGTGCGCGGTGCCACGCCATGCCGGAAGTGGCGCCGGAATTCGCCGGGGAAGGCGCGGGGCCGTGCGGCAGCGCTCCGGGAGCGGCCGGGGCCGTACCTCCCACGGGGGACCCCGGCCGTGAGGCGCCGCATTGACGAACGGACCCGCGTGCGGTCGAGCGATCGAACGGGACGGGCCCCATCGGGCAAATGAGGACAGCATCTGACCTGTATGGGTCCTAGCGTCGCCGGTATGACGAAGAAGACCGCCGATGTGACATGGCCGCAGGCGAACGCCCGGCGGCTGGCCCGTCAGGGGCTGGCCGCTCCCGGGTCCCCGGGCCTCACCTCCCCCGCGGCCGTCGCCGGCGCGATGCTCGGGGCCCACGCGCAGGTGCTGTCCGCCGGGGAGCTGTCCCTCGCCCTGCGGCTGGCACCCGGCGCCACCCGGGCGGACGTGCGCCACGCACTGTGGACGGACCGGACACTGGTGAAGACGTACGGCCCGCGCGGCACCGTCCATCTGCTGCCCGCGGCGGACCTGCCGATGTGGACGGGCGCCCTGTCGGCGGTGCCCGCCGGGAGGAACCCGTGGCCGGAGGGCGTACGGATGACACCCGAGCAGACCGACGAGGTCGTCGCGGCGGTCCGTGACGCGCTGGCCGGCGAGCCGCTCACCGTCGACGAACTGACGGAGGCGATCGTCGACCGCACCGGGCCGTGGGCGGGCGAGCGGGTGATGGACGCCTTCCAGGACAAGTGGCCGCGCTGGCGGCAGATCACGCACACGGCCGCGCATCGCGGCGCGCTCGCCTTCGGCCCGAACCGCGGCCGCAACGTCACCTACACCAGCCCCGGAGTCACGCCGATGGACGGGCGGGACGCTCTGCCCGAACTCGTGCACCGCTATCTGCGCGCGTACGGGCCCGCCACACCCGCGGACTTCGCCCGGTGGTTCGGAGCGCCGCCCGCCTGGGCGGGCGGGCTCTTCACGGACCTGGCGGCCGGGCGGCGGATCGCGGAGGTCACCTTCGAGGGCGCCCCCGCGTGGGTCGCCCGGGGCGACGCCGCGTTCCCGGACCGGGAGCCGGCGCGGGGCGTGCGCCTCCTCCCCTACTTCGACGCGTACGCCATCGCCTGCCGGCCACGGGACCGGCTGTTCCCGGGGGCGGCTCGCACCCGGGCGCTGGCCGGGGGCCAGGCCGGCAACTACCCGGTGGTGCTGGTGGACGGGGTCGTGGCCGGGGTCTGGCACCAGCGCCGCTCGGGCCGACGTGTCGCGGTGACGGTGGAACCGGTCGGCGAGGCGCTGGAGCGGGCGGGGGCACGCGATGAACTGGCCCAGGAGGTCGAGCGGGTGGGCGCGGCCCTGGAG
>NZ_JBSGZJ010000490.1:0-5179 GCF_053610925.1 Streptomyces sp. NPDC054847
GCACGTCTACGGCTCGGACAGCTCCAGGGTCCAGTCGCCGTCGGCGGTCACATTGACGTAGTACGGCCCGGCGCCGGCCATCTGGGCGACGGCGGCGCCGTCGAAGTCCCCAGTCTCGTTGAAGACGAGGTCCTGCGCCCTGCCCTTCGCGTCCAGCACCGTGACGGCGAAGTCGTTCCCCGCGCTGTGGGTGGCCCGCACGGCAACGGTCTTGTCCGCCGCGAAGGGTCCTACGACGTGATCCCCGCTCCCCGTGGAGCTCTGGGGCAGTTCCGCCGCCGGCCGGTCGCGGGGCTGTGTGATCTCGACGCTCCACGGAGCGTCCGCGTCGACCAGGAGAGCATGGTCGCCGGCCTGCACACCGGCGGCCCTGGACCCGCTGTAAGGGCCGACCCGGTTGGCGACGACATCCCTGACCTGTTGCTTGTCGTCGAGCAGCTCGACGATGAAGTTTCCCTTGCAGGACGGGCACTCGGCCCGCAGGACGGCCAGACCACCGGTCAGCGCGAAGGGCTTCGTCACCTGGTCCCCCGTGCCGCTGAGCTCGATCGGCGGCGGAACGGACGGCGTCGGCTGCGCCACGCTCCGCCCGGACGCGCCAGCGGACGGCGCGTGACCGGCGCCGCCTGCGGCCATGACCACACCGACCATGACGATCAGGGCGACCAGGGCCCGGGCGAGCACCACCCACCCACGCGCGCCCCGGGCCGACGCAGGCTCCCACGGTCCGTGCCGGTCCGCCATGCCCGACTCCTTCCCTTGCCCGCCGGCGCCCCAGCAACCGCCGACCCCACCTCCACGATCCGCCGCCCACCGCCCCCCGCAACTCGAACCCCCAGGACACCCGGCCCGCCCCGGCCGCTCCCACCCCGGCGCATGCACGTGACCGCTCACTCCTCGTCGTCACCCGGCCACGGGCCGGAACCCACTCTCGGTGGTCGGCGCGCTCGACTACCGTTCCCGCATGGCGCTCACAGACATAGGACGGCTCCAAGTCCTTCAGGCCGTCGCGGAATTCGACGCGATCGGTCAGAACGCGTTCCTGAAGCGGTACGGCTTCGGCCGGGCACGCGACTACTTCCTCGTGGTCGACGGAAAGCGCTACGACTCCAAGGCCGTCCTGGGGGCCGCTCACGGTTTTCTCCCCGGTCTGCAGCCGCTGCGCCGTGACGCCTTCTCCGGGGGCAAGGAACACACGGTCAAGCTGCTTCGCGCCCTCGGGTTCGAGGTTTCGGACGCCTCTCAGGTATCCGGAGCCGCCATCGGGACCACCTCCGCTCACGAGGAATTCCTCCGACGCGTGCAGGGCCTGAGGGCGGCCCGCGCTGCGAACGGACCGCGCCTCTACCAGCCGATCGCTCTGTTGTGGGCGATCGGACGGGCGCGCCGGGGGGAGACCCGCAGCCTCGCGTGGGCCGAGACCGACGAGGCGATCGGTGCGCTGCTGAAACGTCACGGGGCGCGAGGGGAGCGTCCGCGCCCGGACTACCCCGTGCTCGCTCTCCACGGCGCCGGATTGTGGACACTCGAGGGCCACGTCGGTGAGGTGCCCACCGCACACGGCGACTCGGAGCTCAGGAGCTGGTTCGCCGAGCAACGGCCGAGTGGCGGGCTGGCCGAGCCGTTCCACGACATCGTGCGCCGCTCGGGCCATGCCCGGATATCGGTGATCGAGGCCGTCCTCGCCAAGTATTTCGAGGGTCTCGACCCTGTTCCGCTGCTCAAGGACACCGGCCTGTACGACGAAGGTGTCGCGGACGACGCGCAGCTTCGGGAGCCGGTCGTGGACACGGCCGTGACGGCGGCGGCACAGTACGAGAAGTGGTGCCGCCTTCTCGACGGCCGAGGGGAAGCCGGAGACGTCCGGCGGAGAACGAGCCTGCGAAACGGTCCCGTACGGTCGGGCGTTGCCCGGCGGGCCGTGCTCGCACGGAGCCGGGGGGTGTGCGAGAACCCGGCCTGCGACGGCCAGCCCGCCGATGTGACCGACGCGGGTGCGCCGATCCTCGAGGTCGACCACATCATGGAGATCGCCAAGGGCGGCCCGGATCATCCGAGCGTGATGGCCGCTCTGTGCCCCAACTGCCATGCGGTCAAGACCAGAGGGCGGTCCCGGGAAGCCCTGCGTGCCACCCTGCTGGAAGTCGCGCTCGCCGCCCACCTGCGGCTGAAGGGCTCGGCCGACGGCTGAAAGGCCCGCGCCCCGCAGCCCCGCGGTCGACTTCCTACGCGGACGCCGCGGCGACGCAGAATTCGTTGCCCTCCGGGTCCGCCATCACGATGTGGTGCCCGTCGAACGTTTCGATGACGCTGCCGCCCGCCTCGACCAGCCGCTGTGACGTCGCCCGGACGCGGGCCCAGCGCTCCTCCGGAGTGCCGTCGCCCGGCACGCGGACGTCGAGGTGGAGGCGGTTCTTCGCCGTCTTCGGCTCCGGGACCTTGAGGATCGAAAGGCGGGGGCCGGTGCCGTCCGGGGCGCACAGCCATGCCCCGTCGTCGGCCGAGTCGTCCTCCGGCAGGTCGAACTGGGCGAGCCACTCCTCCCGGGTCCTGTACGGGGCGGGCGGCGGCTCGTCGATGTACCCGAGGGCCGTCTTCCAGAACGCGGCGAGGAGCTGCGCGTCGGCGCAGTCGAGGGTCAGGTCGAAGGTGACTGTCATGCGGGCGACGGTAACGGCCGCCTACGACAACGCCCCCGGCGTTCCACAGCGCCCCCGGCGGCCCCGGACCCGGGCCGTTTCACGACCTGCGGCAGGGGCACCCGGCCGCCGATGGACCAGGACACGGACGGGAAGACCACGTCGAGTTTCCGCGGGGACACCTGTGCCCGACCGCCCCCGGCGCCCCCGCCCCGACGCCGCGCGCGGCGGAATTTTGTGACGAGGAGACCCTGAGGAGATTCCCATGAAGATCGGCATCATCGGCGCGGGCCGCGTCGGCTCGACCCTGGCCCGCCATTTCGTACGCATCGGCCATGACGTGGTCATCAGCAACTCCAGGGGCCCGGAGACACTCGCCGGGCTCGTCGACGAGATCGGCGGCACCCTGCGGGCGGTCACGGTCGAGCAGGCCGCGACGTTCGGGCAGGTCGTCGTGGTCAGCATTCCGTACGGCCGGTACAAGGAACTGCCGAAGGACGCCCTCAAGGACAAGGTCGTGATCGACACCTGCAACTACTACGCGCAGCGCGACGGCCACGACGCCGAGCTCGACGACGACCGCACGACCTCCAGCGAGAAGATCCGCGCCCATACGAACGCCAACGTGGTGAAGGCGTTCAACGCGATCCACTGGGAGAACCTCCGTGACCGCGGCCGGCCCAAGGGGGACCCCGGCCGGCTGGCGATCCCCATCTCCGGGACCGACACGGAGGCCAAGGCCGTGGTCGCGGGGCTGATCCGGGACATCGGCTTCGACCCCGTCGATGCCGGCGACATCGGGCGGGGCGGCCGCAGTCATCAGCCGGGGGCCCGCCTCTACGGCGCCGAGCTGAGCGCGGAGGAGGCGAACGACCTCCTCAGGGCGGGCGCCGCGACCTGAGCCCGGGGTCCGCTGCCCGATCTGCCTGCCCCGCGGCCCGGCAGCGCCCCCGTTTGGGAGGCCCGCGCCGTGCTACCCGTCCTGCGGCGCCGTCCGGGCGCCGCAGGCACACGACGAGGAGATGACGATGGCCATGACCGCGTCCGCGAAGGACATGCTGAACACCTATCCCGCCGACCTCGGCGGCGTCGACCCGGACGCCATGAGCCGCTGCATCGAGGCGTGCGCCGCCTGCGCACAGGCGTGTACGGCCTGCGCCGACGCCTGCCTCTCCGAGGGCATGGTCGGCGACCTGACGAAGTGCATCCGCACCGACATGGACTGCGCCGACATCTGCACCGCCACCGCGGCCGTCCTGTCGCGCCACACCGGTTACGACGCGAACATCACCCGCGCCATCGTGCAGGCTTGTGCGGTCGCCTGCAAGGCCTGCGCGGACGAGTGCGCGAAGCATGCCGACATGCACGAGCACTGCCGTCTCTGCGCCGAGGCGTGCCGGACCTGTGAACAGGCGTGCAACGAACTGCTCGCCACCCTCGGATGAGACAACTCCCCCGCCGCGCCAAGGCGTTGCGGACCGGGCGGACCGGGCGGACGGCCACGGGACGGCGTGAGCGCCGACCCGGCCGTCCGTTCCGCTCCCGCCCGTAAACGCCCTGCTTGTCAGGCGAGTTGAACGCGAGGCGGGTCACCGGGGAACGAGCCGTCCCCCGGCTGATTGGTCTAGGTTGGGACCTGGTCGAGGAATCGTTTCGCGCCCAGGAGGCCCACTCGTGTCAGAACACGACCCCCAGCTCGCCGCCGCCGCAGACATACGCGCCCGGATCGACACGAGCAAGCCCCATTCCGCCCGTTTCTGGAACTACTTCGTCGGCGGCAAGGACCACTACGAGATCGACCGCGAGACCGGCGACCACATCAAGGACATCTTCCCGGGCCTCGTCGACGTGGCGCGCACGAGCCGCCAGTTCCTGGGACGCGCGGTCCGCCATCTCGCGGGCGAGCAGGGAATCCGCCAGTTCCTCGACATCGGCACCGGCCTGCCCACCGCCGACAACACCCACGAGGTCGCGCAGCGCGTCGCCCCCGACGCGCGGATCGTGTACGTCGACAGCGACCCGCTCGTGCTGGCCCACGCCCGGGCCCTGCTCACGAGCACGCCCGAGGGCAGGACGGCGTATCTGGACGCCGATCTGTACGCCCCCGAGGAGATCCTCAAGGCCGCCGAGGGCACGCTGGACCTGTCCCGGCCGGTCGCGCTGATGATCCTCAACACGCTCGGCCACGTCGCCGACCACGACCAGGCGCGGGACCTGGTGAACCGGCTGATGGCGGGTCTCCCGTCGGGCAGTTACCTCGTGATCAGCGACAGCACCGCCACCAGCCCGGGCATGATCGCCGCGTCCGAGGCGTACAACGCCAGTGGCGCGGTGCCGTATTACGTGCGGACCGTCGACGAGATCGCCGCGTTCTTCGACGGCCTGGAGGTGGAGGAGCCCGGAGTCGTCCAGGTGACACAGTGGCGCCCGGAGTCCGACGACACGGCCGACGCGACGGCCGTGGACGCGTACGGCGCGGTAGGCCGCAAGCCGTAGCGGAGCGGACAGGAACGACGCCGCCGTCCCCGGCTCCCGGGGAC
>NZ_JBSGZJ010000491.1:0-5150 GCF_053610925.1 Streptomyces sp. NPDC054847
GGGCCAGGCCGTGGATCACCCAGTCCTGTCCCGGCGGTCCGCCGAGCGCGGCCCCGAGGTCCGCGCCCTGCCAGGAGCCGACGGGCCGTGACGGCACGCCGGCGGCGGTCGCCGCGGCCTGCGCGTGGCCGATGCCGTAGCCGGCCGCGAGGTGGTCGTGCCGGACCCGGGCGCCGGGTGCTCCCGCCGGGCAGCCGTAGGCGAGGAGCACGGCCCCCGCCCGCGCGATCCAACTCTGCCGGGCGGCCCAGTGGGCGAGTGTGGGCAGCACGTCGCCGGAGGCGAGTCGGTGGAGGGCGTCGGTCGGCCCTCGGCGCGGGACTCCGTGCGCGGCCGGCTCGCCGGGGACTGCCCCGTCCGACGTGGCCGGCGGGCGGCTCGTCAGCAGACCCGGTCGTGGCCCGCCCACCGCCAGGCACCAGCGTGGGCCCGTCGGTGACGCGGTCTCCGCGGCGGCGAGGATCCGCGCCAGCACGGCGTTCGACGGCGATCCGTGGAAGCCCGGGGACGCGCTGCGCCGCGTCAGCAGCACGGCGTCGTCCGGTCCCCGACCGGCGACCGTACGCCAACTGCCGCGGCTGCCTCCGGAGTCGGTGAGCTCACCGAGGACCCGCAGCGCCGTGCGCAGGCAGCCAGGCGGTTCGTGCGCCCACGGTGGTGACACGGCGCTGTTCCGGTCGCCTGCCCAGCGCGCGAGCGCGCCGTGATCCCTGGGAAGCAGCTGCACCGCGGCCAGGGCGACCGGCACGCCCCCGGCCGCCGCGGACAGCAGCCCGCCGTCCGCGTCCAGGCACACCGCGTGCGCGCCCGCCAGGGCGAGTGCGGCCGCCGCATGGCCGGCGTCGAGCAGCACCAGCGGCCAGGCCCGGTGGCCGTAGTGCGACACGGTACGGCGCGCGGTCACCCCCAGGACGGCGAAGGCGCCCGCCGGCGCCAGTTCCGGTGCCGGGCCGTGCCGGTGCAGACGGTGGCACGCCGGGTCGTAGGCGTAGACGCCCGGCGGGAGCCCGCAGCCGGTGCCGAGCAGCAGAAAGGTGTCCACGGGGTGCAGGGCGCCGGCCGAGGGCGCGGGCCGCAGCCTGTCGCCCGCGAGCGAGAGCCGCAGGGTGCGGTCCAGTGGGGCCGGGACGGGCAGCGCCTCGCCGCGCAGCGGCACGGCCGCGGGCCCCGCGGGGAGGTCGGGGCCGGGGTCCGCCGTGGAACGGGCCAGGGCAAGCGCTTCGGTCACTATGGGCGAATGCGGCACCGTCACCGCCTCACATGTGCGGGGGCGGCGTGAGCGTGAAGTCGCCGGGCCCTGTGGGTGCGCGGTCGCGCCAGCCGCGTCCGACCGCGGCCTCCGCGAACCGCGGACAGCCGAAGTAGCCGAACGCGGCGGGCGCGTTGGGCACGAGCCCGGAGACGAGCACGCGGGCCACCCGCAGCGGCGTCTCGGCGACGTCCTCCGTGGTCAGGTCCAGGGTGACGACCCGGTGCCCGCCGGCCGCGAGGCGCTCCTCCAGGGCGGACCGGCTGCCGTGCGCGATCTCGCTGACGGGAACGACGCCGAGGGCGGGCCGGGTGAAGCGGTCGGCCAGCGGCGCCGTCCGGGGGTCCAGCCACACCTGGACGTGTGCGCCGAGGTCGCGGACGGCACGGAAGTCGGGGCCGCAGTCGTCGAGGTAGCGGCGGTCGGCACGGTGGTCCAGGTACAGGCCGCGTGCCAGCATCCCGGCGTCGATCGCCCGGAAGACCCAGCCGTCGGCCTCCGTCGTGCCCTGGGTGAACACCCAGGTGTGCACGGCCTCCAGGACGGCCTTGCGGGCGGCTTCCGCCGGGTCGTAGCGGCAGGCGAAGCCGGCCGCGTGGATGCCGCGTGCGGGGTCGTGGACGAGGGCGGCCATGCACGGCGCGAACTCGGAGGGCATCTCCACGACGAACACGTCGAGGCCGCAGCCGTCCAGGTCGCGGGCGAGGCCGGGGACGGAGCCGGGGTCGATGCCGCGGGTGGGGCCGTCGAGGTGCCACCACAGTTCGAGGGCGTCACGCTCGACGACCTCGAGGAGCCCCCGTTCGACGGCGTCGTCGAAGCCCTGGCCGGTGGCGATGCCCGCGTAGTTGAGGTGGTGGGTACGGGGCAGGTCACGCGAGTCGCCCTGCCGCCAGTTGAGGTGGGTCAGCGCGACGGGCGCCCAGCATTCCTCGCCGCGCTCCTGCGCGCGGGCCCACAGCGCGGGAGTGTCGGGGGTGAGGCGGCCGTACTCGAAACGGGGGCGTTCGTACTGCCAGTCGGCGTAGACGGGCAGGTCCCCGGGCCCGTAGAGGGTGCGGCCCTCGGAGAGGAGTTCCGCGGCCGTAGCCCGGCGGGGTGCGTCGGGGTGTCCGGCGGGGGGCAGCCGGTTGCCGCAGTAGCGCTCCACTGCCTCGGCCACCGCGGCGATCCGCGCGCCTTCCGGATCGCCGAACGTGGTCCCGAGCGACACCCGGTCGGCCGGCCACGCCCCGAAACGGCGTGCGTCGCCGACGTCCGCGGTCATGGCGGTGTAGCGGGGAGGTGCGCCCGCGGGGTGCGGTACGGGCTCCACGGCGCGTATCAGCCCGCAGACGGGGTCCACCAGCGCGTCGAGGGTCAGGGGGCTGGTCAACTGCATGTCTCCTGTACGGGGTCGATGGGCCGGCCGCCGCGTACGACGGGCAGCAGCAGGCTGCTGCCGTCCGGCCGCAGGCTCCTGCGCGAGGCGGTGAGACGGGTGGCGTGGACCGGGTCCTCGCCGGTGTGCGGGTTACGGGCGTGGGCGGGGAAGTGGTGTCCGGCCACCTCCACGCGCAGCCGCGTCCCCGCGGGCAGCCGGTGGGCCACGAGGCCGAGCGGCACCCGGAACCGGGCCGCCTCGCCGGCCGGGTCCGACCTGCGGACGATGCCGGTGGCGAGCGGCAGGGCCCGGCCGTCCGGATCGAGGGCGACGAGGCGCACGGCCCAGTCGGCGGTGGGGGTGGTGGCGGTCGCGCACAGATCCGCTCCGGCCGCGCCGCACAGGTCGAGGGGGCGGGGCAGCGGCGGGGTGACGAGCAGTGCGCGGTCGGGGACGTCACGGCGTTCGACGCTCAAGTCGTCGGAGCGGACGGGCTGTTCCGGGTCGGCGACGAAGGTGTCGCCCTGGAGGAGCCGCAGTCCGCCGGGCACGCCGAACGGCCAGGCGGTCCGCCCGCCCGCGCCGTGCGGTGCCGGGTACCAGTGTTCGCTGCCGCCGAGGGCGACGGCGCCCCGGCGTTCGTGGCCGAGAGCGCCTTCGAGGGCTGCGCGTGCCCACCGTACGTACAGTGCGCCGAGCCGCAGCCGGTGTCCGGGGCGCGCCTCCGGGGCGGGCTGGGAGGTCAGGCCGTGGCCCCACGGTCCGACGAGCAGCCGTGCGGGGCCGTGCCATTCGCGCCACAGCCGCAGCGTGTCGTCGGCGAACGGGTCGCGGGTGCCGCCCACGGCGAGGAGCGGGACCGGCGAGCGGGGCGCGGGCGCGGTCCGGTGGGGCGCGGCCCAGAGCCCGGGCCAGGAGGGAAGCGGGCGCCCGAGCCGCTCAGGGAGACGGACGAGGGGCAGGTGCTCGAGGAGCCGGGGGTCGCGCGCGAGGGCCTTGTCGATGGCCGCCGTGTCGGAGTCGGGACGGTCGCCGTGCGCCGCCCACCAGCCCGCGCGGGCCGACAGCCGCTCCACGCCGCCGCTTTCGCGGGACGTCTCCGCGAGACCGAGAGCGGGCACGGCGGCGATCACCGCGTCCGGCCTGCTCCGGGGGTCGCCGTCGGCGACGGCCGCGAGTGCGCAGTGGGCGGCGTACGAGGAGCCGGCGGCGACGACTCGTCCGTCCGACCAGGACCGGCCGCGGACCCAGCGGAACGTGGCGGCGCTGTCGGTCTCCTCGTACCGGTAGGGCTGCCAGTCGCCGTCGGACGCGTGCCGGCCGCGTACGTCCTGGACCACGGCGGCGAAGCCCTTGGCGGCCCAGGCGCGCGCCTCGTCGCGGTGGCTGCGCCGGTCGTACGGGGTGCGCAGGACGACGGCCGGGAAGGGGCCCTCGCCGCCGGGCAGTTGCACGCTGGTGGCAAGACCCGCCCCGTCGACGGGCACGCGCACGACGACGGGTGCGGGCAGGGGAACGGGTTCCGGCACCGGTACGGCCGGGCCTTCGTTCACGGGTGCGGCCGTCATCGCGTCAGGGGCGCTACGGCGGGGACCGGCAGCACGGTGTGCTCGTGGACGGTGAGGTCGCGCAGGTCGACGCGGCGCAGTCGACGCGAGCCGCCCCGGCCCGCCGCCCACGCGATGAGGTCGGCGGTCAGCAGGGAGGCCGTGAGGGCGGCCGAGGCCGCGGTGTGGGCCGGTCCGGTGTCGTCGGTGCACGATCCGGCCCAGTAGGCGGCGAGTTCGCGGTGGGCGGGCGTCGCGGCGAGGCGTCGCAGCCGTACGTCGGCCGAGGTGACGTCCCCCGGGCCGGCCGCGAGTGGTTCGAGCCACGCCGTCGTGCCTTCGCGGTGGCAGCGCAGCCAGCCGACCCCGCGGGCCGGCAGCCGGTCCGCCTCGTCCCACAGCCCGTGCCGCACGGGCGAGTCGAGGCACCAGACGACAGCGCGGGGTGACGTCCCGTCGGGCAGGTCGGTGAGCCGCGTCGCGTGGCGCACTTCGCCGCCCTCTGCCCGTACGAACCGGGTCAGCGGCTCGGTCAGCACGTCGTCGCCGAGGACGACGACGGTGTGTCCGGCGAGCGGCCCACGGACGCGGTCCCCGTCGCGGGCGAGGTAGCCCGCGTCGCCGAACGCGGCGACGAGGACGGCGAGCTCACTGTCGACGGCGCCCGGGACCGAGGGGCCGCCGGAGCCCGTGGCGGCCGGGCCGTGGTGCGGGGAGCCGGGCGCGGTGTCCTCCGGCCGGCCGGGAGCGCGGGTCAGGTGCGCGACGACCGTGTCCGGTGCCGCCGTGCCGGTGTCGACGCGGAGGAACTCGCCGTCGGGCGTCCGGACGGCGAGGCCCTGTCCGGGGACGGTGACGAGGGCGACGCCGGGGGCGAGTCGCGCGGTGGCCACGGGTTCTCCTGGGGTTCGGTGCGGGTGCGGGTCGGGCCCGCCCGGAACCGTGTTCCGGGCGGGCCCCCTGGCGGGGGCTACATGTCGCAGTCGGTCTC
>NZ_JBSGZJ010000492.1:0-5146 GCF_053610925.1 Streptomyces sp. NPDC054847
CCGGCGAACGACGCCTGGGACGACAGCCGCAAGCCGCTGGCCGGCGAGTTCACCTTCCGGGGCCGTACGGTCTTCGTGGTCGCCAACCACTTCGGTTCGAAGGGCGGCGACGAGTCGCTGGTCTCGCACCACCAGCCGCCGAACCGTTCCTCCGAGGCTCAGCGGCTGAAGCAGGCTCAGGCCGTGAACGCCTTCGTCAAGGACGTCCTCGACGCCGACCACAAGGCGGACGTCGTCGTGCTGGGCGACATCAACGACTTCGAGTTCTCGGAGACGACCAAGGCCCTGACGGACGGCGGCGCCCTCTACCCGGCGATCAAGTCCCTTCCCCGGTCGGAGCGTTACTCGTACGTGTTCCAGGGCAACAGCCAGGTGCTGGACCAGATCCTCACAAGCCCGTCGATCCGCGACTTCAGCTACGACAGCGTGCACATCAACGCGGAGTTCTCGGACCAGAACAGCGACCACGACCCGCAGGTGCTGCGCTTCCGCCCGTAGGCGTGTGCGACGCGCGGGGCCTGCGGCTCAGCCCAGCAGGTCCCGCGCCCACGCGGTGACGTCGAGTTCCCCGGAGGTACCGATGTCCAGGCGGAACGGCAGCGTCTGCGGCGTCTCCCCTTCCCTCGGGGTGACCACCAGGTAGGCGCCTTCGGTGACCGGGTCGAAGGAGGTCACCCGGTTGTTCCAGTTGAGGACCGACTTCACGCTCTGCCCCGGCACGAGCGTCAGCGGCTTCGGCCCCTTGTCCCGCCCGGCGTCGGTGTACGGGTGGTCGTGGGTGATGGTCAGCTCCAGCGCCTCGCGGTTCTTGTCGAGGGCGCCGATCCGGGGATAGCCGTTGACGTCGTAGGGCCGCGTGCCGCAGTTCTTCAGCTCGAGGACGGTGGCCCGTCGTCCCATGGCCGTGTCGACGACGCCCGTGGTCACGACCACCCCCGAGCGGGGGCACGTGGCCGGGGTGGGCGGCGTCGACGGGGTCACGGCCGGAGAAGGGGCGCCGTACCGCGGGAACGTGGAGGGATCCAGCCGGTCCGCCTTCACTCTGTAGTCCCGGTCCCCGGACGCACCGGCGTCGCCCGTGCCCCCGCAGCCGGCCAGCACTCCGGCGGCCGTCGCAGCGGCCACCACGCCCGCCGCCGCCCGCCCGATCGTCCTCGGCATCCGTCCCCTCCCGTGGGCCGCCCCGTCCCCCCGCCGATCATGTCAGGCACTCCGACCCTGTAGCGCTGCTTCACGGTTACCGGAAGCAGATTTCGCTGGAGCCGGGCACCGGGCCGCCGCAGACTGCTGGCATGACCTCCTCTCCTCCCTTCGGCCGCGCCCTGTGCGCCATGGTCACGCCTTTCACCGCCGACGGTGCCCTCGATCTCGACGGGGCGCAGAGGCTGGCCGTCCGCCTCGTCGATGCCGGCTGCGACGGCCTGGTGCTGTCCGGCACGACCGGTGAATCACCGACCACCTCCGACGACGAGAAGGCGGCGCTCGTGCGGGCGGTCGTCCGGGCGGTCGGCGACCGGGCCGTCGTCGTCGCGGGCGTCGGCACCCCCGACACCCGGCACACCGTCGAACTGGCGCGGGCCGCGGAGGCGGCGGGCGCGGCAGGGCTGCTCGTGGTGACGCCGTACTACAGCCGCCCCCCGCAGGAGGCCGTGGCCGCGCACTTCCGGCGCGTGGCGGACTCCGTGGGCGTCCCGCTGATGCTGTACGACATCCCCGGCCGCACGGGCACCCGCGTCGAGCCGGACACGATGCTGCGGCTCGCGGAGCATCCGAGGATCGTGGCCGTCAAGGACTGCGCCTACGACCTGCTCGGCAGCTCCAAGGTCATCGCGGGCGGCGGCCTGGCGTACTACTCGGGGTGCGAGGAGCTGAACCTGCCGCTGTACGCGGTGGGCGGGGCGGGTTTCGTCTCCACGGTGGCCAATGTGGCGGCCCCGCAGCTGCGGGGCGTCCTGGACGCCCACGACGCCGGCGACAACGCGGCCGCCACGGCGCTGCACCAGGCCATGCTGCCGCTCACCGAGTTGATGATGGCGTCCGGCCTGCCCGGCACGGTGACCGCGAAGGCGCTGCTCGGGGCGCTCGGACTGCCCGGCGGGCCGGTGCGCGAACCACTGCAGCCCGCCGCACGCGAGGCGGTCGACGGGCTGCTGGCGGCGTACGGGGAGCTGACCGGCCGCCGGCTCGACGGGGTTCGTCAGTCGCGGACGTAGGTGCTGCCGAGAATCGCGGCGTGCTCCAGCACGTCCTCGAGAGGGTCGTCGATCTGCCCTGTCGAGACGAGGGAGACCCGGTGGCCGTTGTGCGCGTCGGTGTGCGTCTCGTCGGCGTGTGCGGCCCCGTGCGCGGACAGTCCCGCGAACAGGGCGCACAGGCCGAGAGTGGTCAGCTTGGTCTTCATGTCGGTTCCTCGCCTTGCCCATCGGGAATCGGTCGGGTGACTCCGCGTGTCCGGCCTGCTTATCGGCCTGCCGGGGATCGAAGTTACGCAGAGTCACACGATCGAGAGCGACGTACCGCTGATCAGTTGTGGCTGTGCAGCACGTCGTTGAGGCCGCCCCAGACCGCGTTGTTCGGGCGGGCCTCCACGGTGCCGGTGACGGAGTTGCGGCGGAAGAGGATGTTGCTCGCGCCGGACAGCTCACGGGCCTTGACGATCTGCCCGTCGGGCATCGTGACGCGGGTGCCGGCCGTGACGTAGAGGCCGGCCTCGACGACGCACTCGTCGCCGAGCGCGATGCCGACGCCCGCCTCCGCACCGATGAGGCAGCGTTCGCCGATGGCGATGATCACGTTGCCGCCGCCGGACAGGGTGCCCATGGTGGAGGCACCGCCGCCGATGTCGGAGCCGTCGCCGACGACGACGCCGGCGGAGATGCGGCCCTCGACCATCGACGTGCCGAGGGTGCCCGCGTTGAAGTTGACGAAGCCCTCGTGCATCACGGTCGTGCCCTCGGCGAGGTGCGCGCCGAGACGGACCCGGTCGGCGTCGGCGATGCGCACGCCCTTGGGCGCGACGTAGTCCGTCATCCGCGGGAACTTGTCGATCGAGGTGACCTGGAGGTGCAGGCCCTCCGCGCGGGCGTTCAGCCGCACGGTCTCCACCTGGTCGACGGCGACGGGCCCGAGGCTGGTCCACGCGACATTGGCAAGGAGGCCGAAGAGGCCGTCCAGGCTCTGCCCGTGCGGCTTCACGAGCCGGTGGGAGAGAAGGTGCAGACGCAGGTAGGCGTCGTGGGCGTCCAGCGGCTTGTCGTCGAGCGAGGCGATGACGGTGCGTACGGCGACGACCTCGACACCGCGTCGCGCGTCGGGGCCGACGGCCTTCGCGGCGGCGGCGCCGAGGAGCTCCACGGCCCGCTCCGCGGTCAGCCGCTCGGTACCGGCCGGACCGGGCTCGGCGACGAGCTCGGGGGCGGGGAACCAGGTGTCGAGAACAACGCCGTCGTCGGTGACGGTGGCGAGGCCGGCGGCGACGGCGCCGGTGGTACGGGGTGCGGAAGACGTGTCGGTCATGACAGAAAACCTAACCGCCCTGGTGGCACCCGGGCTAACCGGTCTCAGTTGCCGGGCGCTACGGTGTGCCGACCAGGCCGCGGATACGGCCAGGCAGCAGGCACTCGCAGGGATACGCAGAACATTCGGGGGGACGACCGATGTCATACGGAAGCACGCCGCCGTACCCGGGACCGGCCGGCCCTCCCGGCTGGGGCGGCTGGATGCCGCCGCCTCCCAAGCCTGGCGTCGTACCGCTCGCCCCGCTCCGTCTCGGCGACATCCTGGGCGGGGCGTTCGCGACGATCGGCCGGCACTGGAAGCAGCTGCTCGGCATGGCGTTCGCCGCGTACGGCGTGGCGCTCGTAACCATCGCCGCGGCGATCGGCATCGCCTACACGGCGCACGCCGACCGGCTCGAGCGGGTGCTGGACGCCGATGTCGCGCCCGGCTGGAACGACGTCGCGCCCGTCGTCCTCACCTTTGGAGCGGTCTACGTCTTCGGTCTGTTCGCGGTGCTCGTCGCCAACGCGCTGGTCTACGCGAGCTGCCCCGCCGTCCTCCAGGACGCGGTGCTGGGCCACCCGTCGACGTTCGGCCGGGTGTGGCGCCGCAGCATGCGACGGGTCTGGTCGGTGCTCGGCGCCGTCCTGCTCACCTCGCTGATCGTGGCGGTCCCCATGGTGCTGATCGGGACGGCCTTCGTGGCCGCCGTCATCACCCTCATCACGCTGTCCTCGGACGCCGGCGGTTTCGGCTGGCTCATCCTTGTCGGTTTCCTCGGCGCGCTGGTCACGGGCCCGCTGGCGGTCTGGCTCTGGGTGAAGTTCTCCCTCGCGCCGGCCGCCGCCGTCTTCGAGGGGCAGGGGGCCGTCGCGGCGATGACCCGCTCGTCCCGGCTGGTCCGCGGCGACTGGTGGCGGATCTTCGGCATATCGGTGCTGGCCTACGGCATGGCGGCAGTGGCGAGCTATGTGATCCAGCTGCCGTTCTCGTTCCTCAACATCCTCGGCCCGAGCCTCACGGAGGACGCGTCGACGAGCGGTGCCGCGCTGACCGTCGTCATCACCTCGATGGTCTTCTTCCTCGTCACGGTGCTGATCGGACAGGCCCTCACGGCCGCGTTCCCGCAGCTGGTGGTGAGCCTCCTCTACGTCGACCGGCGTATCCGCACCGAGAACCTGGCCCCGTCGCTCGCGGAGGCGGCCGCGGGGCCCCCTGCCGCGTACTAGGGCTCCGGACAGGGCCTGTCCGGAGCCGGGACCTCAGTCGAGCAGCGTCTTCTTCGGCCTCAGCACACAGAACTCGTTGCCCTCGGGATCGGCGAGGACGACCCAGGTGGCGTCGTCCCCCTGCCCGACCTCGACCTTGCCGGCGCCCAGACCGATGATCCGCTCCACCTCGGCGTCCCGGTCGTCGGGGCTCAGATCGATGTGGAGCCGGTTCTTGACGGACTTGCGCTCCGGCACGGTGAGGAACACCATGCCGGGCAGCGCGCTCGGACCGGCGCCGATGACGATCTCTTCCGGGTCCTCGTAGAGGATGTGCCAATCGAGCACCTCCGCCCAGAACCGGGCGAGTTTCGGAGCGTCCTGGCAGTCGATCGCGATCTGGTACAGAGAAACGGCCATGCCCGCCAGTGTGCCTGGCG
>NZ_JBSGZJ010000493.1:0-5138 GCF_053610925.1 Streptomyces sp. NPDC054847
CGCACGGCCCGGGCCGCCCGGCCCGTGCGTCCGCCGCCCAACGGGGGGATCGCCTCATGTCCACGGCTCGCACGCTGCTGTCCGACGCCCGGCTCTATCTGTGCACGGACGCCCGTAAGCGGCAGGGGGACCTGCCCGAGTTCCTCGACGCCGTGCTGGCCTCCGGCGTGGACATCGTGCAGCTGCGTGACAAGGGCATGGAGGCCGCGGAGGAGCTGGAGCACCTCCAGGTCTTCGCCGACGCCTGCCGCCGGCACGGCAAGCTCCTCGCGGTGAACGACCGCGCCGACGTGGCTCACGCCATCGGCGCCGACGTGCTGCACCTGGGCCAGGGCGACCTGCCGGTGCCGGCTGCCCGCGCGATCCTCGGGGACGGCGTGCTGATCGGCCGCTCGACGCACAGCGAGTCCGAGGCGGCGGCCGCCGCCGTCGAGCCGGGGGTGGACTACTTCTGCACCGGGCCCTGCTGGCCCACTCCCACCAAGCCCGGACGGCACGCTCCCGGTCTCGGCCTGGTGCGGTACACGGCGGGCCTGGCCGGTGACCGGCCGTGGTTCGCGATCGGCGGTATCGACGCCGCCAATCTGGACGAGGTGCTGGACGCCGGGGCGCGCAGGGTCGTCGTCGTGCGGGCGATCACCGAGGCCGCCGATCCGGCCGCGGCCGCCGCCGACCTGGCGAAGCGGGTCAGGGAGCGGACCGCCTGACGGTCACGGTGATCGTCCATCTCTGTCCAAGGGATGGACAAGACACCGGCAAAACCGACATATTTCCCTGATTCGGTTCGAGGATCCCCTCGGTCTGGCTAACCTGCCCGTATGGCCCTCGGTACTGCTTCCACCAGAACGGATCGCGCACGCACGGTGCGCGACATGCTTGCGACGGGCAAGACGTCGTACTCGTTCGAGTTCTGGGCGCCCAAGACGGAAAAGGGCGAGCGGAACCTGTGGAACGCGCTGCGCAGGGTCGAGGCGGTCGCCCCGAACTTCGTCTCCGTGACCTACGGCGCCGGTGGCTCCACCCGCGCCGGCACGGTCAAGGCCACGCAGGAGATCGCCGCCGACACCACTCTCACGCCGGTCGCGCACCTCACCGCGGTCAACCACTCGATCGCTGAACTGCGCAACATGATCGGCCAGTACGCCGACGCGGGAATCCGTAACATCCTCGCCGTCCGCGGCGACCCGCCCGGCGACCCGATGGGCGAGTGGGTCGAGCATCCGGAGGGCGTGCGCTACGCGGCCGACCTGGTCCGGCTCATCAAGGAGTCCGGCGACTTCTGCGTGGGCGTCGCGGCCTTCCCCGAGATGCACCCCCGCTCGAAGGACTGGGACGAGGACACCCGGCACTTCGTCGACAAGTGCCGAGCCGGCGCCGACTACGCGATCACGCAGATGTTCTTCGTGCCGGAGGACTATCTGCGGCTTCGTGACCGGGTTTCCGCGGCGGGTTGCGAAACCCCGATCATTCCCGAGATCATGCCCGTCACCAGCGTCAAGCAGATCGAACGCTTCGCCACGCTCAGCAACGCGCACTTCCCGGCGGACCTGAAAGAGCGCATCCTCGCGGTCAAGGACGATCCGGCCGCTGTACGCTCCATTGGCATCGAGTTCGCGACGGAGTTCTGCGCGAGGCTGCTCGCCGAGGGTGTCCCGGGGCTGCACTTCATTACGCTCAACAACTCCACCGCGACGCTCGAAATCTACGAGAATCTCGGACTGCACGAGCAGTCGTGACCGGTCGTACCCGCCCCGCACCGGGGCGGCGGCCGCAGGAGAGGGGCGGACATGGGCTGGACGGTCCTCTATATCGCGTTCGGTATCGTCGCGCTGTGGCTGCTCGGTGAGGTGCTGCTGCAGTACAAGGCACGGCTGCGCTGGCGGCTGCTCGCGTTCGGCGGTTTCCTGGGCGTCGTGATAGGCGTGCTGCTGCCGTCCGTGGTGGTGATCGCCCTCGGCGCCATGGCGTTCGCGGTCGGCCAGACCTATGTGACCCTCTCCTTCCGGCGCGGTTTCTCCACCGGCTGGGCCCTCGGCGGCAGCCCCGGCGCGAGCAGGCGGCGCCGGTCCGGCGCGGACCCGGAAGCGACGAGGGAACCCACGCTCGAGGTCACCGACCTCTCCTACGACTCGGCCGAGCCGGCCTACGACATGGCCGGCCAGGCACCGGGCGCCACGGGCCCCGCCGTCTACGAGCCGCAGCCGCTGCCCGACGACACCGGCCAGTACGGCGTCTACAGCGAAGAGGCATACGCCGCCCGGCCGGAGGCGGAGCAGGCGGGGGCCCGCGACGAGAGCTACGCCGCACAGGGCTCGGGCTACGGCGCCTACAACGCGTACGACGACCACGGTTACGCGCAGCAGCAGCCGGCGGAAGCGGCGACGTACGCCGGCCAGTACGACTACGGCACCGGCGGCCAGCAGTACGCCACGTACTCCGACCCCTATGTGGGCGGCCAGCAGTACAGCACCTACGACACGTACAGCGGCGGCTACGGCGACCAGCAGCAGTACGCCGGCTACGGGCAGCAGGAGGGCTACAGCGACACCCCGCCCGGCGGCGTGTGGGTCCCGCAGCAGCGTGAGGGCGATCAGCAGGAGCAGCCGCCCGCCTACTACGACAACGGGTACAACGAGCAGCAGCAGTACCGCTACTGACCCTCGGCGGTGGCGGCCGCCACCGCTCAGCGGGAGCCGCGGAAGTCCGCGCCCTCCACGATCAGCCCGGCCACCAGCGCACCGGACATGCCCGAATGCGCCAGCCCGCCCCCGGGATGTGCCCAGCCCCCGGCGAGATACAGACCGTCCAAAGGACACGTGTTCATCGCCGGCAGGAACGTGCCCGACGCCCCGGCCAGCGCCGGGGCCGGGACCGCGGCGGAAGCCGTGTCGTGGCGGGTGTCCTCCGGAGTGCGCACCACGCGCCAAAGGACCCGCTCGCGCAGTCCGGGGACAGCGGCCTCCGCGGCCGCCACCATCCTGTCGGCGGCCCCTTCCGCGAACTGCGCCCACCTCTGCCCTGCGGCCGGCTCGGCCGGCACCGTGGACGTCAGCGTGACCGTCTCGTGGTCGTCGTCCGGCCGCAGCAGCGGGTCGTCGGGCCGCATCACGACCACGGTGGGCCGCGAGCCCGTCCGACCGGCGCGGATCTCGTCCCACTCCGCCGCCGCGTCCGGGGCGTGCACCACAGTGCGGTGCACGGTGCCGGCCGGCCGACCGCCGCGCAGCGCGAGATGGACGGTCAGCCGGCCGGTGCCCGTCCGCGGCCGCGCGTGCGGCCGTTCGTCGGGACGGGCCCACGTCACGATGCGGTTCTCGAACAGCGACGGCACCGGTGCCCCGGAGACCACCATGTCCGCCTCCACCGGCCCGCCTTGGTCCAGCTCCAGGCCGACGGCGCGGCCGTCCTTCTCCAGCACGCCCGTCACCGCGGCACCGAAGACGAACTCCACCTTCCTGGCCACGCAGCGCTCGTACACCGCGTCGGCGAGGGCGCGAAGGCCGCCCTTCACGTACCAGGAGCCGAAGGTCTGCTCCATGTACGGCAGCACCGCGGCGGACGGGGGCGCGCCGTGGGGGTCGAGGCCGTACGCCACGGCGTGGCTGTCGAGCAGCGCGGCGAGACGCGGGTCGCGCAGCTCGCGGGTGCCGATCTCCGCGAGCGTGCGGGCCGGCCGCCGCAACAGGCCCTGCCGCAACGCGGGGTAGGGGTCCTTCGACAGGAAGGCGGTGTCCGCGGGCAGCGGCTCCTCCAGCAGCGGACGGCGCGAGCGCTCCCAGGCGTCCCGCGCGCGATTGAGGAACTCGCCCCAGCGTTCGCCGGAACCCGGTCCGAGCGCCGCTTCGAGCGCGGCGAGGGTGCCGGCCCTCGACGCGTTGGGGAGGCTGACGTCCGTGCCGTCGGCGAAGACGTGCCGGCTCGCCGGGTCCACCTGCGTCAGCTCGACGCACTTCTCCAGCGGTTCCTTGCCGGTCTTCACGAACAGGTCCCGCCAGACCGCCGGGAGATGCAGCAGACCGGGCCCGGTGTCGAAGGCGAAGCCGTCCCGCTCGAAGCGGCCCAGCGAGCCGCCGTGGGTCGCCAGACGCTCGTACACCGTCACCCGGTGGCCTGCCACGGCCAGCCGGGCGGCAGCCGCCATCGCGCCCATCCCGGCGCCGATCACCGCAATCCGTGCCATGACCGCGACTTTATTACCCGCGACCACCGGTTTCGTGGCCGGGTACGCGCACGGCCCGGCCGCCTTCGCTCACCAGTCCGGTGGCCGCTGGACGCCCACCGCGCCCACGCGTCCAGCCTCCCGGCGCTGCGCCCGGCGCCGCAGGAAGCGGCGGATCCTCGAGGCGAGGAAGAGCACCGTGACGATGCCCAGTACGAGGAGCGTCCCGGCGACGACGGCGGCGGCCACCGGGTTGAAGACCGCGAAGGAGATGATCCCGGCGACCCCGAGGTCCTCCGCGACGCTCACGGCGATGTTGCTGAACGGTTCCGGCGAGGTGTTGATCGCCATCCGGGTGCCCGCCTTGACCAGATGGCTGATCAGCGCGGTCGAGCCGCCCACGGCTCCCGCCGCGAGCTCCGGCAGCGAACCGCTCTCACCCGCCAGCAGCGCGGCGACCACGGCGCCCGCGACGGGCCGGATCACGGTGTGGACCGAGTCCCATATCGAGTCGACGTACGGAACCTTGTCCGCCACCGCCTCGCACAGGAACAGCACCCCTGCGGCGATCAGGACGTCGGGGCGCTGGAGCGCCTGCGGCACCTGATCTGAGACGCCGGTCGCGCCGAGCACGCCGAACATGAGGACCACCGCGTATGCGTTGATCCCGCTGGCCCAGCCGCTGGTGAAGACGAGGGGGAGTACGGACACGGACGCGATCGTAACCACCCGGCGGCGGCCGCGGGTGGGGTTCAGCGCGGAGTGCTGAGTATCCGTACCTACGCGCCGAGATGAGTATCCGCGCGGATGGGGCTGGGCCTGCCAGGACGGAAGAGTGGGGACCACGGAAGGGGCGCGGCACCGGCACCGACGACACGGGGCGGCGGAACGGTGCGGCTCCCCCGACGGAACGGGGGTTGCAGGACGGAGGGCCCACGACCACGGGGGACAACGGGGGTCGGGCTCTCCGGACCACGGG
>NZ_JBSGZJ010000494.1:0-5123 GCF_053610925.1 Streptomyces sp. NPDC054847
CAGCACACGCCCACGGGGCCCCGCCCCCGGGGGACATCTACTCGGTCTTGATCGCCGTCAGCATGTTCAGCTTCGCCGCGCTCCGGGCCGGCCACAGCGCCGCCAGCACACCGACCACACCGGCCAGCAGCAGGAAGATCCCGATCCGGTCCCACGGCATGACCAGCACATAGCCGGGGATCTCCTTGCGGATGGTCTCGCCGATCGCCCAGGCGAGGAACGAGCCGAGACCGATGCCGACCACCGCGCCGAAGACCGAGATCACCACGGCCTCCAGCCGGATCATCCGCTTCACCTTGCCGCGGTCGAGGCCGATCGCCCGCAGCATGCCGATCTCCTGCTGACGCTCGAAGACGGACATCGCCAGGGTGTTGATGACGCCGAGCACCGCGATGATCAGGGCCATCGCCAGCAGCCCGTACATGATGTTCAGCGCCGTGTTGATGAACCCGCCGAACATGTTCCGGATGTCCTGCTGGTCCATGACGCTCATCGCCGGATTGTCGCCCAGCGCGTCGACCAGCGCCTGCTCGTTCGCCGCACTCGCGCCGCCGTCCATCGTCACCCAGATCTCGGGGATGTACGGCTTCGGCTCGTAGGGGGCGACGACGTCGGTGGCGACCAGGATCGGGGAGAGGAACTCGTTGCCCTTGTAGACGGCGCCGACCGTCAGGTTCTTGGTCTCCTTCTTGCCCTCCTGGCCGAACTCGGCGGGCAGGGTGTCACCGGTCTTCCAGCCGTTCGACTTCGCGGTGTCGTCGTCGACCGCGATCTGCCCCTTGCCGAGCGTGGCGAGCGAGCCCGAGACCGTCTCCAGGTCGAAGACCTTCTCCACGTCGCCCGGGGTGACCGCGGACGCCGAGTGCCAGTTGCCCTTGATCTCCATCGAGGACGCCTGCTGCGGGGAGACGGCGCTGACGCCCTCGGCCTTCTCGATCGCGTCGAGCGCCGACCGGTCCAGCGCGCCGCCGCCGGCCATCGAGACCATGTAGTCGGCCCTGATGTTGTCCGTGGTCATCTGATCGACGGCGCGGCCCATCGTGGCGCCGAGCACCGAGATCCCGGTGACCAGGGTGAGACCGATCGCCAGCGCGGAGGCAGTGGCGCCCGTACGGCGCGGGTTGCGCACCGCGTTCTGTCCGGCGAGCTTGCCCGACACCCCGAAGAGACGGTGCAGCAGCGGCCGCACCAGCGCGATCACCGGGCGGGACAGCAGCGGGATCAGGACGATGATGCCGACCAGCGCCAGGAACGCGCCGCCGCCGATGATCGTCCGGCCGTCGGAGCCGGCCGCCGCGCCGGCGACGATCGCGGCCGCGCCGAGCAGGGTGAGCACTCCGCCGATGGTGTTCCGCAGCACCAGCGACTTGGTGGTGGCGACAGCGTGCACGCTGCTCATCGCCGCCACCGGCGGGATCTTCGCGGCCCGGCGGGCGGGCAGCCATGCCGCCAGCACCGTGATCAGCACACCGACGGCCAGGGCGGCGGCCACCGCGGTGGGCGAGACGACCAGCGGTCCCGCGGGCACCTTGGCGCCGAAGGTGCTCATCGCCGACCGCAGACCCGTCGCCAGACCGAGGCCCAGCACGAAGCCGACCACCGAGGCGACGGCCCCGACGACCAGCGCCTCGAGGATCACCGAGCGCTTGACCTGCCGGCGGGAGGCGCCGACGGCACGCAGCAGCGCCAGCTCCCTGGTGCGCTGGGCGACCAGCATGGTGAAGGTGTTGGCGATCAGGAAGACGCCGACGAACAGGGCGATGGCCGCGAACGCGAGCAGCATCGTGTTCATGTTCGACAGGCCGCTCTCGATCTGCTTCGCCTGCTCGTCGGCCAGCTCCTTGCCGGTCTGTGCCTCGGAGTCCTTGGGCAGCAGCGGCTTCACGGCCGCGAGGATCTTCGTGTCGGAGGCGCCGGCCTCGGAGGTCACGGTGACGTCCGAGAAGTAGCCGGGCCGAAGGTAGAGCTGCTGGGCCACGGCGGTGTCGAACAGGACCAGGCTGCCGCCCGCGTTGACCGCGCCGTCCTCGGTGGTGAAGACACCGGCGAGGGTGTACTCCTTCACCGGGCCGTTGGTGGCCACCCGTACGGTGTCGCCGACCTTGTACCCGCCCTTGGCGGCGGAATCCTTGTCGAGGGCGATCTCGCGGTCCTCGCGCGGCCCCTCACCGGTGGTGAAGGTGTACGCGGCGTCCTTGCCGTCCTTGCCCGGAGCGAAGTTCGCGCCGGTGTTGGACCAGCCGTTGCCGATGAGCTTGCCGTCCTGGTCGGCGACGCCGGCGAAGCCGGAGACCCGGCCGGCCGCGGAGGCGACGCCGTCGACGCCCCGGATCTTCTCCAGGGTCTTCTCGTCGATGCCGGCGTCCTTCGCGGCCTCGCTCGGGTCGATGTAGGTCGTCACGGCGACCGCGACCTTGTCGTAGCTCTTGGCGGACTGGTTGCGGTAGGCGTTGCCGAGGGTGTCGGTGAAGACCAGGGTGCCGGAGACGAAGGCCACGCCGAGCATCACGGCGAGCACGGTCATCAGCAGCCTGGCCTTGTGCGCGAGCACATTGCGCAGGGCGGTACGGAACATGTGGGTGTCCTGGGAACGGGCACCGGCGTCCTCGCGGGCGGCCCGGCGGGGCCGGCCACGGGCCGGGCGGTGACAGGTGAGGTCTTGGGGGGCGCGCGGGGCAGGGCGCGTGCTGCGCGGCGGCCGGGGGCGCCGGGGCGTGCCGCGGGAGCGCCCGGGGCGGGCGCGCCGGCCCTGGGCGGGGAACGGGCCGGTAGGGGCCCGGCGACGTCAGCTCGTGCGGCCCTTGGCGTCGAAGGCCTTCATCCGGTCGAGGACGCCGTCGGCCGTGGGGCTGATCATCTCGTCGACGATCGCGCCGTCCGCCAGGAAGATCACCCGATCGGCGTAGGAGGCGGCCACCGGGTCGTGGGTCACCATGACCACGGTCTGGCCGAGTTCGCGCACCGAGTTGCGCAGGAAGCCGAGCACCTCGGCGCCGGACCGCGAGTCGAGGTTTCCGGTCGGCTCGTCACCGAAGATGATCTCCGGCCGGGAGGCGAGGGCGCGGGCGACGGCGACGCGCTGCTGCTGGCCGCCCGAGAGCTGGGTCGGCCGGTGACCGAGCCGGTCGCGCAGGCCCACCATGTCGATGACCCGCTCCAGCCACTCCCGGTCGGGCTTACGGCCCGCGATGTCCATGGGCAGCGTGATGTTCTCCATCGCGGTCAGCGTCGGCAGCAGGTTGAACGCCTGGAAGATGAAGCCGATCTTGTCGCGGCGCAGCTGTGTGAGCTGCTTGTCCTTCAGGCTGCCGAGCTCGGTCTCGCCGATGCGCACGGAGCCGGAGCTGAAGGAGTCCAGACCGGCGACGCAGTGCATCAGCGTCGACTTGCCGGAGCCGGACGGGCCCATGATCGCGGTGAACTCGGCCTGCCGGAAGTCGACGCTCACATGGTTCAGCGCGACCACCTGGGTCTCGCCCTGTCCGTACACCTTGGACAGGTCCGTGGCGCGGGCGGCCACGGCGGTGGCGCGGTGAGCGATGGGGGTGGTGGTCACGAGGGGAGCTCCTGTCGGGGGTGTGCCGTGCTGACTCCACCATCCTGTCCGCGCCGGCGCCGGGAATCGTCAGTCCCGATGCCCGTTCCCGGGGCCCTCTCCGGTCGGACCGGGCGGCCCGCTCCTCCTCCTTGGGTATGACGGCGCCCCTGAGAGACGAGGGGGACCAGTGAGGGCGCTTTTACGTCATTCCCAGGGGCTCGGGGCGGCGGTCGCAGGCGGTACGAGGGGGGTGCGCACACACCCCGACCTGGCCTGACGCTCCCTCAGGAGCCAATGGAACAAGACAAGATCGGGCCATCGCCCCGATGGCGAGTCGATCTGCACCGATAGGCTCGGGTGCCAACGCGGAGCCCTCGCGCCACGCCCGGGTGGTGGAATGCAGACACGGCGAGCTTAAACCTCGCTGCCCCTCGGGGCGTGCCGGTTCGAGTCCGGCTCCGGGCACCTCGACGCCCCACCGCCCGGCACACGGTCACCCTCTGTGGAGCCCTGTGCCGTGCTCCACTGTCACGATCCCGGAAAGATCCTCCCCGAGCACTAGAGTGTTCGCTTTGCTTCCGCATTACTCTTGACTTCTAGGCCGCGCACGGTGGCCAAGGAGGAGTGAGATGAGGAGCAGCAACCCGGTCTTCTCGCGACGGGGGTTCAGCCGTGACAACGGCTACGCCGGCTTCAACGCGCAGCAGCAGCCGCAGGCCGGGGGCCCCGCCGTAGGAACGAACCCCTACGCCCAGGGCGCCGGCAACCCTTACGCGACCAACCCCTACGCCCCCACGGACACCCAGTACGGCGCCCCGGCGCCCGTCCGCACGGACGCCATGACGATGGACGACGTCGTCACGCGCACCGGCATGACGCTGGGCATCGTGGTTCTCGGTGCGGTCCTCGCCTGGGCCGTCCTGCCGGTTTCCCCCAGCAGCTACGGCATCGCCATCGGCTCGGCGCTCGTGGCCTTCGTCCTCGCGATCGTCCAGTCCTTCAAGCGCACCCCGTCGCCCGCGCTGATCCTGAGCTACGCCGCCTTCGAGGGCATCTTCCTCGGCGTGATCAGCGAGATGTACAACAGCCGCTGGGACGGTGCGCCCTTCCAGGCGGTGCTCGGCACCATGGCCGTCACCGGCGCCATGCTGTTCGTGTACAAGCAGCGCTGGATCAGGGTCACCGCGCGGTACGCCCGCATCGGTATGACCATCGCGATCGCCTTCATCGCCGTGATGGCGGTGAACCTGCTGCTCGTGGTCTTCGGCGTCGCCGAGGACGGCGGTCTGCGCAGCTTCGGGCCGCTCGGCGCCATCGTCGGCATCCTGGCCATCCTGATCGGCTGCTTCTTCCTCACCCTGAACTTCAAGGAGATCGAGGACGGCATCACCTACGGCGCGCCGCGCCAGGAGTCCTGGCTGGCCGCCTTCGGCCTGACCGTGACCCTGGTGTGGATCTACCTGGAGATGCTGCGTCTCGTCTCGATCCTGAGCGGCGACGACTAGCAGACCCGTTGCGCGGCTTCACGACCGCGCGGCACCGCAGCCTCGCTGCGTCGCAGAGAAGGGCCCGCAGACCGTACGGA
>NZ_JBSGZJ010000495.1:0-5112 GCF_053610925.1 Streptomyces sp. NPDC054847
GAGGACGGTGCGACATGGACGTCCGCGGCGGTGCCGTGGGTGAAGGTGACGGCGTCGTCCTTGCCGTCGCCGGTGAAGTCGCCGGTCAGCGGGGTCTCTCCGGCGAGCGCGAAGTGGTCGTGCCACTTGCCGCCGCCCGCGAAGGAACTGCCGGTGGACGCGGCCGCGTACACATCGGCGGTGGCGTTGCGGGTGAAGGTGACGATGTCGTCCTTGCCGTCGCCGGTCACATCGGTCGGGGAGCCGCCGAGCATGACGCCGCCCGCGTCGCCGTAATAGACCTCGACCTCCGCGACGGACGTGAACGTCTTCTCACCGCCGGGCCGTCCGATGACACGCACTCCGTCGCCCGCCGCGGGATCGAAGGAGAAGGTGTAGGTGCGGTTGGCGCCGGCGGTGCTGTCGTACGGGTACGCGGGTGCGGTGCGCCCGCCGGAGACGTCGACCCACTGGTTGTCGCGCCGGACCTGCACCCGCAGGTCACCGGCGAACCAGCCGCCGTCGGCGAACATGTCGCCGGTCGTGTAGACGACCTTGTTCATCATGTACTGGCGGGGCCAGGTGTAGCCCCACCAACTCGCGCTCTTGCGCTCGTCGTTCCAGTCGTCCTCGTTCTGGGTCCTGTCGCCGTCGCTGTAGTACGCGTCCTTGCCGAAGTGCGTGGCGCGCTGGACGGGCACGGTCCCGGGCTCGCGGCCGAGGTTGCGTGCGGGGTCGGCGGCGTTGCCGGGTGTGGTGTCCTGACGCGGTTCCAGACGCAGCTGCCGGAGCGAGAAGGTGTACGCCCAGTGGTCGCCGTGCGGGTAACCGCCGCCGCAGGGGCAGACGTTGGACTGGAGCCACATGGATCTGCCGTCGGCGCTGATGTACTTCGACGGGATGGTGGTCGCGTAGCCGCCGTGCTTGCTGTGGGTCCACGGGTAGCCGCCGAAGTCCTTGGTGGCGAAGTGCTTCCAGGGGCCCCAGGGGCTGGTCGCCTCGTAGAACTCGAAGGTGTACTCGGTCCACGAGGTGTAGATGTAGCGGTTCAGGGGCTTGTTGTAGACGATGCCGCCCTGGCCGAGGACGGTGGTGTTCCGCACCCGGTTCTGGGTGAAGACGTCCTGGTAGATGTGACGGTCGTCGTGGAGGACGGGCTGTCGCCTGGTGATGTCCGTGGACCAGACGGGGTTCCCCGACGCGTCGAGGCCCGCGGCGTACTGCCAGGCGTTCTCGTCCATCACGGAACTCTTGTGGACGCGGGCGAGATGCAGGTCGACCGGGTCGGGCACGCTGTCGTCGAACGAGTCACGCCAGTTGTGGTCGAGGCCGTACGCGTAGACGTAGTCGTCCGGGGCGTTGGCGTAGTCCTTGCCGTAGTCCAGGAACATCACCGTGGTGAAGACGCCGCCGCCGAACATCGGCCGGGTGCGGTCCCACGTCCAGGTGCGTCCCTTGTCGGTGGACTTGGCGATGGTCGCGGCGGGCGCGTCGTTGAAGTCGGTCGCCAGGTCCTGGACCGCGAGATAGAGCGCGCCGTCGACGCAGGCCATGCCGGTGGGCTTGCGGTTGTGGTCGGCGGTCCAGATCTGGCTGACATCGGTGGCGAGCTGGGTGCCGGTGAGGCCGCCGGGCATGCCGGAGATCTTCGCGACGCCGATGTCGCTGTAGTCGCCGCCGAATCCGACGCCGTCGCCGTAGGCGGTGTAGACGCTGTCGTCGTCGGCCCAGCAGTTGGGCCAGAGGTCGCCGTGGTTCTTGTTGTCACCGATCGCGGGGGCGCCTACGGAGGCGGCGGGTTCCACGTCGACCGTGGCGAAGAAGTCGCTCGCGGGCGGGGATCCGGCGGCTGCCGCGCCGGCTCCTGCGGACACACCGGCGCCGGCCTCCCCGTCGGCGGCCGTGCTCTGCGGCGCGGCGGTCAGCGCTGTGCACACGACCAGGAACGCGGTGGCCATGGCTCGGCCGACGGTCCGTCGTGTTGGTCTGGGTGGTCGGACGGCTCTGTGCATGGCTTGCTCCCGGTGGGTCGATCAGCTCCGGAAATCGATTTCAGCCGGGACGGTACAAGCGCGACAGGGTCACGTCAACGGTTCTGACAGAGCGGCCGGTTCCATATCTGAAGGGCCCTCATATCGATAGAAATGGGAACTTACGCAGGCGATCGACCAGGGTTTCCAAGGAATCCACCGCGAAAACGATTGCGCCGCGATCCCGCCAAGGAGCGCAGGCAGGCCCGCCCGTCGATATACCACCAGGGGGTATACACTGAGCCTGACGGCGTCCCCGTTCCGGAAGGAGCACCGTGATGGTCCAAGATGTCTACGAGGTCAAGGGCATGACGTGCGGCCACTGCGTCAGCGCCGTGACGGCGGAGGTGGGAGCACTCGCGGGAGTGGAGAGCGTTCAGGTCGACCTCACGTCCGGCGAAGTGACCGTCGCGAGCGAGCAGCAGCTCGCGTACGACGACGTCGCGGCGGCCGTCGACGAGGCGGGCTACGAG
This sequence comes from Streptomyces sp. NPDC054847, assembly GCF_053610925.1. NCBI lineage: Bacteria > Bacillati > Actinomycetota > Actinomycetes > Kitasatosporales > Streptomycetaceae > Streptomyces > Streptomyces sp. NPDC054847. Next base: position 2,483 of record NZ_JBSGZJ010000495.1, read on the forward strand.
CTCACCGGCCGCCACGAGCGGTGAGCGCCCGGAACTTCGAAGCGCTGCGCAGAGCGGCGGCCCACCCTCTGGTCCGGGCCGTCGCGGTGGCGCTGCTTCAGGCAGCCGCGGCGAGACTGGCCGAATCGCCTCCGCGGGACTCGCGCGCACGACGTTCCGGTGGCGGAACCTGCCCCGGCCGGGCGGGAGGCGCCGAGGACCCGCGGTAGCGGATGCGGAAGGGGGCGCGCCCGCGGCCCACTTCCACATCCCCAGGAGGACCGGCGGCCACGGCCCGCGCCGCTGCCGGCGGCAGCGACGCACACACCGACGCGGTGTTCCCCGCTCCTCCACGCGGAAAGCACCGGTTGCCGTCAAGGATCGCGGGGGCTCCGGCGCCGGCCGGCCACCGGCTGCTCACTGGGCGGCGGCGGTCTCGTCGTCCGACGCGAGGATCGACTCCTCCAGTTTGCGCAGCAGCCTCGCGATCTGCCGGCGCTCGGACGGCGACAGCCCCGCGAGCATCCGGCGCTCGTTGTCGAGGTGCTCCTCGAAGACGGTGTCGACCGTCGCCAGACCCTTGTCGGTGAGCCGCGAGTAGACGACCCGGCGGTCGTCCGCGTCCCGCTCGCGCACGATGAGGCCGTCCTTCTCCAGGCGGTCGATCCGCAGCGTCACTCCGGCCGACGACACCAATCCGGTGTCGGCCAGCTGGCCCGCCGTCAGCCGGTACGGCGCACCCGCCCGCCGCAGAGCGGTCAGCACGTCGAAACCGGCGACGGACAGCCCGTGCCGCTCGATCGAGGCGGTGAGTCTGGTGCTGTACCGCAGGAAGGAACGGTGCAGCCGGGCCAGGACCTCGAGCGGACTCGTGTCGAGCTCCGGTCGTTCCCGCGCCCAGTCCTGGATCACCTGCGCGACGGCGTCCCGGTCCGCCGGCCTCGATGCAGCCATCCTCATCCCCTCGTACGGCTCCGCCGGACAGCCGCACGGCTTGTCACGGCACTGAGAATCTTACCGCTGAGGCGATCGGCAGATCGGCCGAGGGGACGCCACGGCGGACCGGCCGCAGGCCTTCACGGCCGTCGCGGCGGGCCGGGTCGCGGTCAGGCCCGTGAGCGGCGGGTCAGTATCCGCAGGGCCAAGAGCGCGACGAACGCGGCCGCCGGACCGCTGCAACCCTCTTGCATGTCCTATGGCATACCCCATAAGTTACCGACAGGTAGCCCGCTTGGCGGGTCGCCTTACCGTGAGGAAGGTGGTGGGCGGGTGAGTCCGCGCAAGAGTGACAGCCGTGAGCGGATGATCCTCAGTGCCGCCGCGCTACTGCGTGAGTACGGGGCGAGCGCGACCAGCGTGGACCGGGTGCTCACGCACAGCGGTGCCCCTCGGGGCTCGGTGTACCACCACTTCCCCGGCGGGCGGGCGCAGCTCATCGACGAGGCGGTGGCGCTGGCGGGGGACTTCATCGCCGGCCTGATCGATGCCGCCATGCAGGCGGACGATCCGGTGGAGGCCGTCGACGCGTTCTTCCTGCTGTGGCGCGACCGGCTGGTCGAGAGCGGCTTTCGGGCCGGCTGTCCGATCGTGGCGGTCGCTGTCGAGACCAACGACGACGCGCCGCAGCTCGCCCGCTCCGCGGCCGCCGTGTTCGCCCGCTGGCAGGAGGCCCTCGCGGCGCTCTTCCTGCGGCACGGCCTGGCCGAGGAACGCAGCCGCCGGCTCGGCGCCTTCATCATCGCCGCGGTCGAAGGCGCGGTGATCATGTGCCGGGCCGAGCAGAGCACCGCCCCGATCGAGGCGGCCGCCGCCGAGATCCACGACCTGCTCCTCCACGCCCTGCGTGACCGCCCGGCTGCCGAATCCGGGCCCCGGCCGTAGCTCGCAGTCCTTTGCCCACGTCAGCTCAAACCCGAAGGAGTCGCCATGCCCTCGCTCGACCGTCAGGACAACGTCTTCGTCCTCGACCTCGGGGACGGAGAGAACCGTTTCCACCCCGACTGGATCACCACCGTCGGTGCCGCGCTCGACGAGGTGGAGAAGGCGGAAGGGCCCCGCGCCCTCGTCACCGCCGCCACCGGGAAGTTCTACTCCAACGGGCTCGACCTGGAGTGGCTGTTCGCCCACGCCGACCAGCACCAGGACTACGTCGTCTCCGTCCACGAGCTGTTCGCGCGGATGCTGTCGCTGCCGGTCGTCACCGTGGCCGCGCTGCAGGGACACACCTTCGCCGCCGGCGCGATGTTCTCCCTCGCCCACGACTTCCGCGTGATGCGCGCCGACCGCGGCTACTGGTGCCTGCCCGAAGCCGACATCAACATCCCCTTCACTCCCGGCATGGCGGCGCTCATCCAGTCCCGGCTGGCCCCGCAGACCGCGCACGAGGCCATGCTCACCGCCCGCCGCTACGGCGGCGCCGACGCCGCGGCCAACGGCATCGTCGACCAGGCGGTCAGCGAGGACGCCGTGCGCTCCGCCGCGATCGAGATCGCCCAGGCGCAGGTGAACAAGGCCGGCGACACCCTGGGCACCATCAAGGCCCGCATGTACGGCCCGGCTCTGGCCACCCTGCGCGACACCACCGACCCGCTCGGCTGAGCCGGCACCTCACCGACCGCGCCACCCGCCCCCGGGACGTTCCCCGGGGGCGG
>NZ_JBSGZJ010000496.1:0-5089 GCF_053610925.1 Streptomyces sp. NPDC054847
GCCCCAGGGTGCGCGCCCGGTCGCTTGAGAGGAACCCGCTTTGATCCATGTTCGTCCCGCCCGCCATCAGCTCGCCGCGGCCGTCACCACCGTTCTGGCCGCGACCGTCGGTGCGAGCCTCGCGACGGCGCCCGCGATCGCCGCGACGCCCACCGCTGCCGTCGCCGCGGACGCCGGACCCGCCGACGCGCAGGCGACCGTCGACGGCGTCATCTCCATCCCTCGCACCGACCAGATCCTCAGCGTCGGCCCGACCGGGTTTCTGTCGGTGGAGCGTCGATGGGACCACACGTACTACCGCTGGACCAGCACCGTCGACGGCACCACCACAAGCCTCCCGGAGTGGTACAGCGGGTACCGCGGCGGCGGTTCCGACACCGTCGTCGCCAAGGAGGACGGCACGACCCGGTACCTGCTCCATGACATGTCATCGCCGGGCAGCGACCCCGCGGTCGTCAACCAGACCGACACCCGGCTCTACTGGAAGGGCGTGGTCGGCAGGACTCTCGTCTTCTCGTCCTGGGACAGCCAGAGCAAGGTGGGCCAGCTCCGTCTGATCGGCGAGGGGAACCAGGCGGGCAGCGACCGGCAGGTGACCGGCCTCACGCCGAACTCGAGGGTCCAGAGCGTCGAGGCCCTTTCGGACAGCTCGGCGCTCGTGCGGTACGTCTCGGCTGATGCCGACACCGACCGCTCCTACCTCGCCGTCGTGGACGTCGCCACCGCCTCCGTCGTCGAGAAGCGTGAGGTGGGCGTGTCCGCGTACGACACCGACACAGCCCTTTCCGGGGACCGCTGGGTCTGGGTCGACGCCCCGACGTCCGCGCACGCCAAGCTCATGCACGCCACCCGCGACGGTTCGGGGAGCACGCCGGCCGTGGAAGCGGCCGACCTGGGCGACTCCGTCCGACCGCACATCGGCGTCCTGGGCGACTGGGTCACGTACGCGGCTCCGGGCGGCGCCACCGCGACCGCAGCGTCCCCTCGCTTCGCGCTCAGTGCCGTCAACGTCGTCGACGGATCCACCGTCAAGCTCCTCGACCACGCCTCGTCCACCGTGCCCACCGCCGACGGCGCGCTCCTGGTGCGCGGCGGTACGGTCGCCCACGGCGAGGGGGTCTACCGGATCGCACTCGGGGCCGACGGCAGGCCCACCGCCACGCTCATCGCGAGCACCGGCGAGCCGACCGTGCTCACGCTGCACACCGCGGCCCTTCCCCCGGTCGTCGACCTCGACAAGAACAACGGTCAGGCCCTGCTCCGCTGGGTGCTCTCCCGGACCAACGCCCAGGGCTCCGTGACGGTGCGTCATGTCGGCACGGGCCGTAGCGTGCGGTACGACTTCGCGCAGGCGGCCACCTACGAGGACAAGGGATCCGTCGACTTCCGCTGGGACGGGATGCTCCCCAACGCCGACGGCATGAAGGAGTTCGCGCCCAGCGGCGACTACGCCTGGGACTTCACCGCCTCCCCGCTCAACGGCATCGGTCCGGACGTCGCGCAGACCGGCACCTTCAAGGTCACCCGTACGACCGGCCTGCACGACTACACGGACAACAGCACACCGGACCTGCTCTCCCGTGACGCCGCGGGCGTGCTGTGGCGCGACGACTCGGCCAAGGTGGCGTCCGCGCCGCAGCCCTACTCGACGGGTCGGGTGAAGGTCGGCGGCGGCTGGGAGATCTACAACCAGCTGGAGGCCGTCGGGAACATCGCCGGCAGCCCGGCCGGCGACCTTGTCGCCCGTGACAAGGCCGGCGTGCTCTGGCTCTACCAGGGCAACGGAAACGGCAACTTCGCCGGCCGTACGAAGATCGGCGGCGGCTGGCAGATCTACAACAACATAACCGGCGGCAGCGACCTCGACGACGACAGGAAGTCCGACCTCCTCGCCACCGACGCCGCCGGCGACCTGTGGTTCTACAAGGGCACGGGCAGCACGAGCGCGCCGTTCGCACCCCGCAGGAAGATCGGCTGGGGCTGGGGGATCTACAACCAGCTCACCGCCACCGGCAACATCACCGGCACCTCCGCCGGAGACCTCGTCGCCCGCGACAAGGCCGGTGTCCTGTGGCTGTACGAGGGCAAGGGCGACGGCACTTACGCCCCGCGCACGAGGATCGGCGCGGGCTGGGGCGTCTTCACCCACCTCGTCGGCATCGGCGACGCCGACCGCGACGGGCGGGCCGATCTCTACGCGGTCGGAACCTCGGGCGCCAAGTTCTACGCGGGCACCGGCGACACGGCGGCCCCGTTCAAGCCCGCTGCCCCGGGCAACCTGCTCTGGGATTCGGCGCCCGTCAACTCGGTTCTCTGACGACATCGGCCTCCATCCGGTGACCCTGTTCTGACGGGACGTCGGCACGGTCGCCCGGACGGTCGCTTCGATCGCGGCGCCCTCGGCGCCCAGCCGCCGGTGAGGGCGGATACGAGCAGCAGCCCGCATCCGCCCTCTCCGGGTTCCGTGAGGGACGGGCATCGGCTCCCGGTCGCCCCGCGTGTCCGAGACCCCGTCCGGACGAGGCCGTCCTCGCCCCGCTCTGTCCGCACCTCGAAGCCGGACCCGGGCACGCGCCCGTGGGGGCATGAGTGCTTGATGTACGCGTGATGGACGCCGTCGCCCTTCAAGGGGGCCGAGGTGGCCGATGATGCGGTCGGCTGCGGTCTTTTGACACGCCGAACTGTGGTGCGAGGTGCCGTAGCCAGGGGTCGCGGTCGCGGCGACGCCGGCGGTCCGCCACCCGCTGCAGTTCGGCACCGACGTCCAGGTCTCAGCCCCCCCGAGGCCCGGGCGGAGATGACCCCGGCCATTGCCGAGTCGGCCGGATCGTACGTCGCTGCCTGAACCCCGGCTTCGGGATCTGCCCCGCGAGCCGCCACGGCCACCCCGCCGATACTGACGCCTCGGGCGGACTTGCCGGGCTCGCCGGCTCCGTACACTGAGCAGAGTGGAGGACCACACGGCCACCGGGATCGGTGCACGTCCGGCGCCCGCCTTGCGGCAGTACGTCGACTCGTATGTCGGTTTCGACCTCCGCGGCCTCCCGACGGGGGTGCACTGCGGCCCGCCGAGCCGCGCGCTCACCGCGGTGATCAGCCTGTCAGACCCCATCGAGGTGGCGGCGGGCGTTGACGACGGGTCACCGGTCACCCGATTCAGCAGCGTGGCCGGCGGTCTGATGTGCCGGTCCGTCGCGATCCACCACGACGGACGCCAGCAAGGTGTGCAGGTATCGCTGACACCGCTCGGGGCTCGGGCCGTCTACGGCATGCCCGCCGCTGTGCTCGCCCACCGACTGGTCCCGCTTGACGAGCTTCTCGGAGCGCTCGGCGTCGAGCTGGTCGACCGGCTCCGAGCGGCCACGACATGGTCGGCGCGCTTCACCGCGCTGGACGAATTGCTCCTCCGAGCTGTCGGCCGTGGCGCCGGAGGCGACCCTGTGCGCCCCGAGGTGGCCGAGGCCTGGCGCCGCCTCGTCGCCGCGCGGGGCTGCGTCCAGGTCGGTGCGGTCGCCGAGGAACTCGGCTGGAGCCGTCGGCACCTCACCGAGCGGTTTCGCGGTGAACTGGGCCTGTCGCCGAAGACCCTTGCCCGAGTTCTGCGCTTCGAGCACGCGCACGAACTGGCGACGGCGCAGCACCCGCCCCCGTGGGCCGATGTGGCGACCATCTCCGGCTACGCCGACCAGGCCCATCTTGTCCGGGAATGGCGCGAGTTCACGGGCCGATCGCCGACGGCCTGGCGTCGCAGCGAAGTCCTCCTCGGGGCCGGGTAGTCGCCAACCGACTGCCCGTCGCGTCGGCTTCTGTTCCCATTCCTTCAAGACCACCCGATCGCTGTCGCGTGACGATCGTCAGCATGAGACTCGTCAACCACGAACCCAACGCCATCGACCTGCGGACCGCCCCCGTACACCTCGGGCTGGGATCAAGAGCGAGACCCGTCGAGGGCTTCGCCTGGGACCCGGAGGTGCTCAAGGCCTACAGCGCCGCTGTCGCGGCGGACGGCGCCGAGGGCCGGATGGTGATGATCTTCGACGGCGACGGCCTCGGCGACCATTGGGAGAACCACCCTGCCGGCGACGAACTCGTCGTTTGCCTCAGCGGGTCAGTGACGGTCACCCGCGACGTCGACGGGGTGCCCGACCGCGTTCTGCTCGGGCCGGGCGAAGCCACCATCAACCCCGCCGGGGTATGGCACGCGGTCGACATGGCGGGGCCGGCGTCCATCCTGACCGTCACCGCCGGCCTCGACACCGAACACCGTCCTCGGACCGACACCCGCCCGACCGAACGCGTCGGCACGCCCGGCCCGGAATCGCCGTGACGACACGCATCGCCTGCCTCGGCGACAGCCTCACCCGCGCGCAGCTCAGCGTCGACTACCTGGACCTTCTCGGACGACGCCACCCTCCCGGTGACGTGCAGCTTGCCCGCTTCGGCGCCAACGGTGACTTCGCCTACAACCTCTTGCAGCGCCTCGATACTGTCGTCGCGGACCCGCCCGACGTGATCACCGTGCTGATCGGGAGCAACGACGCCCGAGCGAGCCTTGCCGGCTACCCCGTCGAGCAGGTCATGAAGCGCAAACAGCTCCCCGAGCGCCCGTCAGCCGGCTGGTTCCAACAGTGCCTGGGAGCCGTAGTCGAACGGCTGCGAGCGGAGACCGACGCGACGATCGGTCTGCTGTCGCTCCCGGTTCTCGGCCAACAACTTGACGGTGCGGCGGCGCAGGCATCGCAGGCGTCCAGCCGGATGATCGCCGAGGTCGCCGCCGGCAACGAGGTGACCTACCTTCCGCTCCACGAACGCCAGATCGAGGAACTGCGCCAAGCGGACCCACCGCCGATTCCGTACCGGGAGGTGACGCTCGCAGCGGGCGTCGGCGTCCTCGTCCAGCAGGCCGTGCTGCGTCGCAGCCTCGACAGGATCTCGCGGCGCCGAGGTCTCGTGCTCACGACCGACCACATCCACCAGAACAGCCGCGGCGCCGCCCTTGTCGCTGAGGTCATCGACACCGGTCTGCTGACCCGCAGCGCGTAGCTGGTTCCGGCGCTGCGGTCAGTTGGATGCCATCCACCGCACCCGG
>NZ_JBSGZJ010000497.1:0-5085 GCF_053610925.1 Streptomyces sp. NPDC054847
GCACCCCGCACGCCCTGCTCCCGCCGGAACTGCGCGACGACAACCCGCTCGGACTTCCCCGGCGCGTGAACGGCCGCCTGCAACACTGACCCGCACGTCCGGCACCGTGACGGCCGGTGCGGCGCAGGCCGCACCGGCGCGCGGGTCAGGCACCGTCCGGCTGACAGCGCGGACACCACACCGTGCCGCGCCCGCCGACGCGTTCACGGCTGAGCGGCCCCTCGCACCGCGGGCAGGTGGGGTCGCTGTCGTCACGGCGGCCCGTGAGCCAGGACTTCCGCGGCGGAACGCGCCCGGCACGCACCGAAGAGCGCAGCGTGCGCCGCATCTCGGTGTGCAGCCGTCTGAGCTCGTCGTCGTCGAGCCGGTCCGCCCGGCGGGTGGGACGCAGGCCGGCGCGCCACAGGATCTCGTCGGCGAGCAGATTGCCCAGTCCGGCCAGCACGGACTGGTCGGTGAGGGCCGCCTTGACGCGGCCGCGCCGCCGGGAGAGCAGTTCCGCGAAAGCGGCCCGGTCCACCGACAGCGCGTCCGGCCCTTGGTCGTGCAGGATCCGCGCCACATCGGCGTCGGGGTCGTCGGCGAGCCACAGGCCCTGCAGTTTGCGCTGGTCGCGGAAGCGCAACTCCTCACCGTCGACAGTGAGGACGACCCGGTCGTGCGGATCCGGCGGGTCGCCCGGGCGGCAGCACACCAGTTGTCCGGTCATGCCGAAGTGCATCATCAGGGTGGGCCCGTCGGTGCGGGCCAGCAGCCACTTGCCGTGCCGGGCCGGTTCGGCGAACCGGCGGCCCCGGAGCGCCCGGCGCAGCCGCGAGACGGTGACGCCGTGCAGTACACCGGCGTCGTGCACCTCGACCCGTTCGATCCGCTTGCCCCGCGCACAGGAGGCCAGGACCTCCCGGAACCCTTCCACATCAGGCAGTTCGGGCACGGCGTCCTCCGACCGTCTCGTCCGTCCGGAGCCGGTGCGCCACGGTCAGCGACCGCGCCCCGGGCCCTGGGCACCCCATCGAGAACCGCGCAGCCGGCGGCGCCGACGAGCTCCTCGCGGCAGCCGGTCACCGGAGCCGACAGGCCTCGCACCCTCCCGGTCCGGCGTCCACCGGCCGTCGGGTGACAGGGCCTGACCCTGGCGTTCCGCCTGCGCCCGGACCTCGTAGTAGGACTCATGGGCGGTCACCCGGAACGCCTCGTCGTGCGAGGCCAACGCCGCGCGGACGGCCGCGCCGGCGAGGCCGCGCCGACGGACGTGGACCGCGATCCACGCGAAGAACCCCATGATCGCGGCGAGGCAGGCGGCGAACGCCGGCAGCGGCAGCAGGTCACCCATGCACCGAGCCTACGCCCGGGTGGAGGGGCCGACAGGCGCCCGCGGCGCGGCGACTGCCGGAGCATCAGGAACCCGCCGACGGACGGTGCCTGCGACGCAGCCGCAGGATGAGGACGCCGGCCACGCCGGAAGCGCCCACGAACGCACCCACCCAGGCGTACGCGATGCCGGTGCCGGTCTCCTCCGGGACAGCGGCGGCCCGAGCGGGCGGCACGGCGGCCGGGGTGACGGGGCCGGGCCCGGCCGGTGGGGCCTGGTCGGGCCCGGCCGGGGGGTCCTTCTCCACGGCCGGCGGCTCCAGCGACCCGACGGGCTCGGCACGGCCCGCGGCGGCGAAGCCCCAGTCGAGGAGGGAGCGGGCCTCCTCGTAGACCGTGTGACCACCGCCCGACTGCGGGTTCATCACGGTCACCACGAGAGTGCGTCCGTCCCTGCGGGCGGCGGCGACCAGGGTGTTGCCGGCGTGGGAGGTGTAGCCGTTCTTGACGCCGATGATCCCCGGGTATCGCTCCACCCCGTCCGCGCCCGTCAGCAGCCGGTTGGTGTTCCTGATGCCGTACGTCCAGGTGGGGCTGCCGTCGTCGTAGGTGCCGCCGGGGAATGCGGCGTCGACGGTGGACGCGTACGAAGCGAACTGCGGGTCCGTCAGGCCGGCCCGCCCGAACACCGCCAGGTCGAAGGCGGAGGAGACCTGCCCGGGCTCGTCGTAGCCGTCGGGGGAGACCACCTGCGTGTCGTACGCGCCCAGCGCACGGGCCTTGGCCTGCATCTGCTCCGCCGTGGCCGTCCAGCCGCCGTTCATCTCGGCGAGGACGCGCACGGCGTCGTTCCCGGAGCTCAGGAAGACCCCCCGCCACAGGTCGTCCAGCTTGTACGTGCGTCCGGCCGCGATGCCGACCAGGCTGCTTCCCTCGCCCACTCCTTCGAGTTCCTCCTCGGTGACCGTGTGCGGCGGGGCGTCGGCCAGATTCGGGATCGCGGTGAGGGCGAAGAGCGTCTTGATGGTGCTGGCGGGTGGCAATGGGCGGTGCGCGTCGTGAGCGGCGAGCACGTCGCCGGTGTCAGCGTCGGCCACCAGCCAGGAGAGGGCGGAGACGTCTTCGGGGGGGTCGGGAGCCCCGTTGAGAGGCCTGACATGGGTGCCCGGCCGGTGCAGCGGCGATGCGTCGGCGGAGGCGGGTCGAGGCGTGGATTCGGTCTGCGCGGGGGACGCCGGCAGCACGAGTGCGCCGACGGCGACGGCCGTCGCGCAGCAAAAGGCCAACCGTGCGGTAAATCTGATGATCATTCGGTCAGCGTAGGAACGGGCGACCGGACGCGCAGTTCCGCTGAGCCGACCGGAGGAAGCCCCCGGCGACAGGCCGATGACACCTCGGCTCACCCCCGCCTATCCCGGCCGGCCGGGGGCGTGGCCCCGGGCCCCGGTGTTACCTCGCGGCGTCCATCCGTCGCCTCAGCGTGGCCGCGAAGTCCTCCGCGGCCGCCAACTGGGCGCGCAGCTTCTCGCAGCGGGCGTCGGCGACCGCGCGGTAGGAGTCCAGGCGAGCGTGGAGCCGCTCCCGCTCCTCGGCTGCGGGCGGGTCCTCGCTGTCCGCGATGCGGTCGGTGATCTCCAGCAGGTCCCGCATCTCGTCGAGGGAGAAGTCGAGCGGCTTCATCCGGCGGATGACCATCAGGCGCTCGACATCGGCCTCGGTGTAGAGGCGGAAGCCGCCCTTGCTGCGGGCGGAAGGGATGACGAGGCCGACCTCCTCGTAGTGGCGGATCGTCCGCAGCGACAAGCCGGTCCGCTCGGCGACCTCGCCGATCTGCATCTGGCGCTCAGCCATCGCCCTGCCGTCTCCTCTGCTTCACGCCACGTCTTCGATGGTTCGAAGTGGCCCAGAATACGAGCTCGAATCCTATGGGCCGCCTGCCGGTGGCCCTGTGATTCACAAGCGGTCCTTGGAACTCTCCCCTCACGTCAGGGTATAGTTCCAGGCACGACGCCCCGCCTGTGCCCCGTGCGCGGTGAGGGCCCCCCGCCGAGGTGTCAGCCCGGAGGGGACCCGGGCTTCCGGGCAATGACGCCCGACCGGCGGCTTCGGGAGCCGCCCCGTCCGGCAGGCCCCCGAGGCGGGGCCGCCGGATACTCCGCACCGGACTCGGGCGGGGCCGAGTAGTCGGCGCGTGTGTTCAGCGGATGGACGGATGCGCCCGAACAGGAACGGTTGCATGTCTTCTTCGCTGTCCGAAGGACGCCGGCTGCGTATGTCCGCGCCCGACTGGCTCGCCTCGCCGAAGGTCTTCAGGACCGAGGTACTCGCCGGCCTGGTGGTGGCGCTCGCGCTGATCCCCGAGGCCATCTCCTTCTCCATCATCGCCGGGGTCGACCCGGCCGTCGGCCTGTTCGCGTCGTTCACGATGGCCGTGGTGATCTCGGTCGTCGGCGGCCGCAAGGCCATGATCTCCGCCGCCACCGGGGCGGTCGCCCTGGTCATCGCGCCGCTCAACCAGCAGTACGGCCTCGGGTACCTCGTCGCCGCCGTGATCCTCGGCGGACTCTTCCAGATCGTGCTCGGCGCACTGGGCGTGGCGAAACTGCTGCGGTTCGTGCCGCGCGGCGTCATGGTCGGCTTCGTCAACGCCCTCGCGATCCTGGTCTTCATGGCGCAGTTGCCGGAGATGCGTGACGTCCCCTGGGCCGTCTATCCGCTGATCGCCGCCGGTCTGGTGCTCATGGTGCTCTTCCCGAGGATCACCAAGGTCGTTCCCGCGCCGCTGGTCTCCATCGCCGTCCTGACCGTGATCACCGTCGGCGCCGGTATCGCGGTGCCCGACGTCGGCGACAAGGGCGCGCTTCCTTCGTCGCTGCCGGTGCCCGGCCTGCCCGATGTGCCGTTCACCATGGAGACGCTGACGACGATCGCGCCGTACGCCTTCGCTCTCGCGCTGGTCGGCCTGATGGAGTCGCTGATGACGGCCAAGCTGGTCGACGACCTCACCGACACCCGCTCCAGCAAGACCCGGGAGTCCATCGGCCAGGGCGTGGCCAATGTCGTCACCGGCTTCTTCGGCGGCATGGGCGGCTGCGCCGTGATCGGCCAGACCATGATCAACGTGAAGGTCTCCGGCGCCCGCACCCGGCTGTCCACCTTTCTGGCCGGCGCCTTCCTGATGGTGCTGTGCGTGGTCTTCGGGCCGGTCGTCTCCGACATCCCGATGGCCGCCCTCGTCGCCGTAATGATCATGGTGTCGGCTGCCACCTTCGACTGGCACTCGATCCGGCCGAAGACGCTGAAGCGGATGCCGGTGGGCGAGACGACCGTCATGGTCGTCACCGTCGCCGCCGTGGTCGCCACCCACAATCTCGCCATCGGGGTCGTCCTCGGCTCGGTCACCGCGATGGTGATCTTCGCCCGGCGGGTGGCGCGCCTCGCGGAGGTGACGGGCGTGGTCGACCCGGACGGCAAGCAGGCCGTCTACGCGGTCACCGGTGAGCTCTTCTTCGCCTCCTCGAACGACCTCGTCCACCGCTTCGACTACCAGGACGACCCGGACGACGTGGTCATCGACCTCACCGACGCCCACATCTGGGACGCGTCCTCGGTCGCCGCCCTCGACGCGATCGAGCACAAGTACGCCCAGCGCGGCAAGAAGGTCACCATCGTCGGGCTGAACAGGCCCAGCGCGGAGATGCACGACAGGCTGGCCGGCCGGCTCGGCGCCGGGCACTGAGCGTGGCACAGCGCCCCTGCCCGCGGTCCTCGGAC
>NZ_JBSGZJ010000498.1:0-5085 GCF_053610925.1 Streptomyces sp. NPDC054847
GGGGGGGGGGGGGGGGCGGGGCGGGCCGGCGGGCCGGGCGGGTGCGGTGCGGGCGGTGTCAAAGGACGCGGACCGCGCTTTCCGCGTGCTTCTTGGCGAGGTTGAGCGTGGCGGTGCTGTTGCGGCCCAGGGCCTCGCGGACGTAGCGGCGGGCGGTCTGGACGTCGGCGTCGGGGCCGAGGACGGGCTCGATGTTCTCCGGGCGCAGGACGACGGAGTGCTGCGAGGTGACGGTGACACCCGTCTCGTCGGGGACGACGGACCACTCTCCGGTGTGGGCGGACATCAGCAGCGGGGTGGCGGTCTGCTTGTAGACGATGCGCTGGGCGTGGGGGAAGCAGACGCGGACGGATTCGGTGGTGTGGGTGGAGCCGTCGGCGGTGACGGTGTCCATGGCCATGACCTGCACGCCGGGCTGGTCCTCGATCAGGTCCAGGCGCGAGACGTGGGGGACGAGTTCGGGCCAGTCGCCCACCCGGTAGAGGAAGTCGTAGACGAGTTCCGCGGGGCCGTCCACGCGGACGGAGTCCTCGAAGGACAGGACGAGGTCGTCGAGCCGGTTCCAGCGTTCGGCGAGCTGTCGGAGGTTGGCCAGCTCGGCGCGGCTGTTGGTGTCGGTGGCGCGCTCGACCCAGGCGACGTCGTCGGGGGCGTCGTCGGCGACGGTGAAGTCGTGCAGGAGGGTCAGCTTGCAGCTCTCGGCGCCCAGCGAGTCGACGATCCAGGTGCCGCCCATGGACTTGACGGGCTGGGCGGGCAGTTCCTGGCGGAACTCGACGCGGCGCCGCTCGGGGTCCAGGACCCGCCGGGAGGTCCAGGACTTGACCTGTCCGTTGGCGGTCGCCCACATGCGCAGACGCTCGCCGGCGCCGTCGAACTCGAGCCTCTCCACATGGACGTTGGGCGGGAAGAACAGCGGCCACTGCACGGCGTCCGAGATCAGGCCGTAGACCACGCCGGCGGGCGCGGCCACGTTCACCTCGTGCGTCGTTGCGTGCACTCGCTCAGCGGACATCTCTCATCCTCTTTCAGAAGTTGCCCAGTCCGCCGCAGACGTTGAGTGCCTGGGCGGTGATGGAGGCGGCGTGTTCGGTGGTGAGGTAGCCGACCAGGGCGGCGACCTCTTCGGGGGTGGTGTAGCGGCCGAGGGGGATCTTGGCCTCGAACTGCTCCTGCACGTATTCCTCGGTGGTGTCCCAGGCCGCGGCGTAGCCCTGGCGGACGCGTTCGGCCAGCGGGGTCTCGACGTAGCCGGGGCACACCGCGTTGACGGTGATGCCGGCGGGGGCGAGTTCCTTGCCGAGGGCCTTGGTGAAGCCGACGACGCCGTGCTTGGAGGCGGTGTAGGGGGCGCCGAGCAGGACGCCCTGCTTTCCCGCGGTGGAGGCGATGTTGATGATGCGGCCCCAGGAGGCGTCGGCGAGGCCGCCGTTCTTGAGGACTTCGCGGGTCAGCAGGAAGACGCTGTTGAGGTTGGTGTCGATGACGTCGTACCAGAGGTCGTCGGCGATGTCGGCGGTGGGACCGCCGCCGCTGCGTCCGACGTTGTTGACGAGGACGGAGACGGGTCCGTAGGTGTCCAGGACGGTGCGCACCAGGGCGGCGACGGACTCCCGGGAGCGGACGTCGGCGGCGGTGCCTTCGACTTCCAGGCCTTCGTCGCGCAGGTCCTCGACGGTCTGTTTGACCTCTTGTGCGGTGCGGGCGCAGATGAAGACGCGCAGGCCGCGGCGGCCGAGGTCGCGGGCCACGGCGAGGCCGATGCCGCTGGTGGCTCCGGTGACCAGGGCGACCGACGCGGCCGGCGGTGTCGGTGGAGGGGGCGGTGGCGTCATCGTGCTGCCTCCTTGTGCGGTGCGCCGACGACGGTGGTGCCGACGGTGGTCCCGACGGTGTCCAAGTCCGCTCGACGGCCGCAGGAGGGCTGCTGGAGAACGGCGTCGGCGCGGCGGCTGCGGGCGGTGCGCGGCTGGTGCGGGGCGAGGGACAGCGGGCGCAGGGCCTCGTCGAGGGCGCGGGGGGTGAGCAGGCCGCCGCGGGCGGCGAGGTAGCCGTCGGGGCGGATCAGCGCCCAGGCGCCGGGGGCCAGGCCCAGGGCCTGGCGCAGGGCGCCGTCGGGGTCGGGCAGCGGGCGGGGGCCCGCGCCGGCGTCGGCGTGGGTTCCTGCGGTGTCGGTGACGGTGCGGACGGACAGCCAGGTGCCGTGGCGGGCGGCGGCGTCGGCGGCGGTGCGCTCGGAGGTGGTGGTGCGCTCGCCGGGGGTGAGGATCAGGGTGAAGCGGACGTCGCGCAGTTCGTCGGCGAGGGCGAGGGGGCCGGGTGATTCGGGCCGGCGGGCGGTGGCGGTGGCGGCGCGTTCGCCGGGGCCGGGGACGTGGCGGCGCCGGGGTATGGGGACGGGCACGGCGAGCGGGTCGGCGACGGGGACGTACTCGTGCCGGGCGCCGGTGGTCAGCGGACTGTCGGCGTAGTCGATGCGCAGTCCGGACATGCCGCCGAGGACCTTGCGCTGGATGGCGCGGCGCAGCGGGGGCAGGTTGCGTACGGCGGTGAAGACGACGGGCAGGGCGAGGGAGGCGAGGGCGTTCTTGAGGGCGACGAGGAAGGTGGCGGTGCGGGTGGAGCCGAGCAGTGCCCTGCCGATGGGGACGCGTTCGGTGCTGTAGGTGTCCAGCAGTGCGGGGCGGGCGTGGCCGTGGTGGACCATGGCGAGTTTCCAGGCGAGGTTGTAGGCCTCCTGGATGCCGGTGTTCATGCCTTGTCCGGAGGCGGGGCTGTGCACGTGGGCGGCGTCGCCGGCGACGAAGACGCGGCCGGTGTGCATGCGGGGCACCATGCGCTGCTGGAAGGTGAAGACGGAGGTCCATGCGGGGTCGCCGACGTGGACGGGGCGGCCCAGGCCCTTGGTGAGGCGGGCGGCGAAGCGGTCGGCGGCGCCGGTCGCGTCGGCGCTGTCGGGTGCGGTGTCGAGCAGCCGCCAGTGGCCGCTGCGGGCGTAGGGCACCATCATCAGGGCCTGTTTGCCGGTGTGGACCCAGTAGATGCTGTCGGGTTCGAGGTCGGTGCGCACGGGTGCGTCGGCGAGGATCCAGGTGTCGCTGCTCTCGCCGATCAGGGGCAGGCCGAGGTGTTTGCGTACGGTGCTGTGGCCGCCGTCGCAGCCGATGAGCCAGGCGGTCTCGCAGGTTTCCTCGGTGCCGTCGGTGTGGCGCAGGGTGGCTCGTACCGTGGTGGTGTCCTGTTCGAAGCCGGTCAGGCGGACGCCCCATTCGATGTCGACGCCGAGGGCGGTGACGGCGTCGCGCAGGACGGCTTCGGTGCGGGTCTGTTCGATGATGACGGTGTAGGGGTGGCGGGTGGGCATGCTGCGGTAGTCGGCCTCCAGGCGCACCAGGCGGCGGCCCGAGGCGTACATGGTGAAGGCCCGGTTGGTGCGGCCGGCTTCGACGACGGGGGCGAGGGTGCCCATCTGGTCGAGGGTTTCCAGGGTGCGCGGGTGGACGGCGACGGCGCGGCTGGTGCGGGCGGGGCCGGCGGCGGCGTCGACGAGGCGCACGCGCAGGCCCCGGCGGGCCAGTTCGTGGGCGGCGCTCAGGCCGACCGGGCCGGCGCCGGCGATCAGGACGTGGGGGCGCAGGTCATCGGACACCGGCCGCCTCCAGCGGGGCGTCGGCGCTCTCGTCGGTGTACAGGGCGGGTTCGGCGGTCACCAGGGGCCGCAGGTCGGCGACGATGGCGGCGAAGCCGGCGCTGGTGACGGCGGCGCGGTGGGCCTGGGGGCTGTCCCACACGGCGATCTCGAGGTGGACGTTGTCCTGGCCCACGGCGCGCAGGTTCTGGTGGCTGATGTAGCCGGGCTGGGCGGTCATGTAGGCGGTGAGGCGGGCGCGGACGGCGAGGAAGGTGTCGTGGTCGCCGTGCACGGTCAGCTTGTTGACGAAGGTCACCATGGTCTGCCTCCTGCGACAGGTCGGTAAGGGGTGGGGTCAGGCGGCTGCTTCCGCGGTGGCGCGGGCGCGCAGCCGGGTGCGCAGTTCGGTGCGGCGGGGTTTGCCGGTGGGGGTGCGCGGGACGGTCTCGAGGGCTTCGACGCGGCGGATGCGTTCGAAGTGGGCCAGGCGGGAGTTGGCCTTCTCGGTGATCGCGTCGAGGACGTCGAGGACGGCGTGGGGGGCGTGGTGCGGGGGGCGGGGTGTCTCGCGCAGGACGATGCCGGCCCAGACGACGGCGCCGTGGACGGCGTCGGGCCAGCCGACGACGACGCATTCGGCGACGCGGGGGTCGTCGGCGATGATCCGTTCGACGGCGGTGGGTGAGACGAGTTCGTTGTCGTACTTGAAGACGTCGCCGAGCCGGTCGACGAGGAACAGGGCGCCGTCGGTGTCCTGGTAGCCGATGTCGCCGGTGGAGAACCAGCCGTCGGCGTCGATGCGGGAGGGCTCGTCGTCGTCGAGGTAGCCGGCCATCAGCTGGGGTCCGCGGACCTGTACTTCGCCGGTGGTCCACGGCTCGGCGGGCCTGCGGGAGTCGAGGCCGACGATGCGGCTCTCGGTGCCGGGCAGGGGGTGGCCGACGGCGCCGGGGCGGGGGTCGTCGGTGAGGCGCTGGTTGTGGCTGAGCGGGGAGAGTTCGGCCATGCCGTAGCCCTGGACGACGGGGACGCCGAGCGCCCGGCTCAGCCGGCGGGCGGCGGCGGGCGCGAGGGCGGTGCCGCCGGACATGACGGCGGTGAGCCGGGGCAGGGCGGGCACGGCGGCCGGGGCGGTGAGGCGCGGGTCGGCGGCGAGGCGGTGCAGGCGGGCGGGGAGCCCGTAGTAGTGGGTGGCGCCGGTGCGGGCGGCCAGGGTGAGGGAGGCGAGGGGGTCGCCGTCGGTGCACAGCACCTGCGCGGCGCCGGCGCACACGGCCGAGTTGAGGTGCATCACGTGGAACAGCGGCAGGTGGTTGAGGGTGACGGACGCCGGGCCGAGGCCGTGGGCGAGGGCGATCTGGTGGGCGTTGGCGACCAGGTTGCGGTGGGCCAGGCGCACCCCCTTGGGGCGGCCGGTGGTGCCGGTGGTGAACTGCAGGCACACGGTCGAGGAC
>NZ_JBSGZJ010000499.1:0-5083 GCF_053610925.1 Streptomyces sp. NPDC054847
CGCGAAGCCGCCCGCGGCCGACGAGGCCGAAGAGACCGCCGCGGGACGGGACGGAAAGGCTGCCGGGCGCGACGAGCCGGCCGCGGCCGGCGCTCCGGCCGGGCACGGCGGAGCTAAGGTGATCGACCTGCCGCCGCTCACCGTCCGCTCCGCGGACCCGGCGAAACCGGTGGCCCCTGTGCCGCCGCCGTCCCCGGCCCCGGAGGCGGCGCGTCCGCCCCGGCCCGCGACACCGCCCCCGACCGCGACACCGCCCCAGACCGCGACACTGCCCCCGACCGTCGCACCGCCCCCGACCGTCGTGCCGTCACCGACGGCACCGCCCGCGGCCGCCCAGGGAGAGCTCGCGCTGCCGCCCTCCCCGCCCAGAAAGCTGGCCATCCCGGCCATCATGATCGAGTCGCCCGTGATGAGGCTCGGTCTCGACAAGAAGGGCCGGCTCACCGCCCCTCCGGTAAACAATCCGCGTCTGGTCGGCTGGTACCAGAAGGGCCCCGCGCCCGGCGAGAAGGGCACCGCGCTGGTGGTCGGCCACCGCGACACCAGGACCGGCCCCGCCGTCTTCCTCAACCTCAACGCGCTGAAACCCGGTGACAAGGTCAATATCGCCCGCGCGGACCGGCGGACGGCCGTGTTCACGGTCGACAAGGTGCGCACCTACACGAAGGAGGCCTTCCCCGACGCGGAGGTGTACGGCCACACAGGCCGGCCCGAACTGCGGCTGCTCACCTGCGGCGGCAGCTTCGACAAGAAGAAGGGCTACTCCGCGAACGTCGTCGTCTTCGCACACCTCACGGACGTCAGACAGGTGTGATCCGGTCATGGGTGCACGGGGCCGGCCGAGCGGTCGGCCCCGGCCCCGCGGCCGTGTGGCGCACGAACGGCCGACAGCCGTGCGGCCAGGGTGAGTTGGGCGTACGGCCCACCCCGCGGAAACGGCCATTTCCGGCCGTTCGACGGTGCTGGTCTCGCATGGTGGACACATGCGTAACAAGCGCCCCGCGCATCGTGCGCGATCCATTCCCTGACGGGACATAGTGGGCTAGCTTCTGGCGACGCAGCTGCCCCTTCTCATCCCGGGCGGGACCCTATGACTCGCGCCATCGCTCTGCACAACGTCAGCAAGAGATACGGCCGTGCTCCCCGTGCCGTCGACAACTTCTCCCTCGGTGTCCGGCCGGGAGAGTTCCTCGTCCTGTTGGGCCCCTCCGGCTGCGGCAAGTCGACCGTGCTGCGGATGATCGCCGGACTGGAGGACATCACCGAGGGCGAGCTCCTGCTGGACGGCGAGTACGCCAACGACATCCCGCCGCGTGAACGCGACATGGCGATGGTCTTCCAGAACTTCGCGCTCTACCCGAGCATGACCAACCGGGAGAACATCGGCTTCCCGCTGAAGCTCGAGAACCCGCGGGCCGACCGCAACCCGCGGGTGGAGGCCACCGCCAAGATGCTCGGCATCGAGGACATCCTCGACCGGTTCCCCGCGCAGCTCTCCGGCGGCGAACGCCAGCGCGTAGCGATGGGACGGGCGATCTCCCGTCGGCCGTCGGTCTTCCTGATGGACGAGCCGCTCTCCAATCTCGACGCCAAGCTCCGCAACCATCTGCGGGCCGAGATCGCGCGGCTGACCGCGGAGTTGGGGGTGACGACGGTCTACGTCACGCACGACCAGGCGGAGGCCATGTCGCTCGGGGACCGCGTCGCCGTGATGCGCGGCGGAGTGCTCCAGCAGGTCAGCTCCCCGCGCGACACCTACGCCCTGCCGGCGAACGTCTTCGTCGCCGCGTTCATCGGGACGCCCCGGATCAATCTGCTCCAGGCCGTCGTCCACGCGCCGCTGGACGGCCGGATGTCCATCGACCTGGGCCGGCAGCGGCTGCCGCTGCCCGAGCCCCTCAGCCCCGACCACCAGCTGCTGCGCATCCAGCAGGGCCGGCAGATCATCGTGGGCCTGCGGTCGGAGGCCGCCCGGATCGCGCCGCCCAGCCAGGCCCGCCCGGGAGAGGTGGCGCTGACCGGGATCGTCGAGCACATGGAGTACCAGGGGCACGAGGCGCTGGTGCACTTCAACACCGGTTCCCGGCCCGCCGTGGTCGCCGATCTCGAGTCGCCGCGTCCGCAGACGGCGGTGCGGCGGCGAAGAAGCCCCGGCCCCGGAGTGCTGACCCGGCTCAAGGACCGGGCGATGGCTCAGGTCGCGGGGCCGGTGGCGGTGCTCGACGAGCCGGTTCCCGAGCCCGCCCACGAGAGCAGGATCACCGCGCCGAGCGACCTCGTCGTCCGTACCGGCCCCGACCTCCGGCTGCGCACCGGGGCCCAGGTGCCGCTGCTCGTGGACCTCGCCCACCTCTATGTGTTCGACCATCAGGGCCGCCGCATCTGCCCCGCCCCCATGGACCTTCCGGGCCTCGACGCCTGAGTCCTCCGCCACGGAACGTGGCCTCCGGCACGTCCGATGCCCCTGGCGCCGTAAAACTAACGGCGCTAGTTTGGGGCGCGGACACTACCGCGAGGCGTGGAGGACATCGATGAAGGCCCACGACGGCATGTACATCGGCGGCCGGTGGCGGCCTGCCGCGGCACAGGAAACGATCGCGGTCGTCGACCCCGCGGACGAACAGGTCATCGCCCACGTGCCGGCCGGCACGGCGGAGGACGTCGACGCCGCCGTACGTGCCGCCCGCGCGGCCTTCCCGGGCTGGGCGGCGACGCCGCCCGCCGAGCGTGCGCGGTACATCGCGGCCCTGCGGGACGAACTCGGCCGGCGCGCCGAGGAGATCGCGGGGACGGTGACCGCCGAACTGGGCGCACCGCCCGCCCTGGCGCTCGCGGTCCATGCGAGCCTGCCCGTCGCGGTCGCCGGCTCCTACGCGGAGCTCGCCGGCTCCTACGCGTTCGAGGAGAAGATCGGCACCTCCACTGTGCTGATGGAGCCGGTCGGCGTCGTCGGCGCGATCACGCCCTGGAACTACCCGCTGCACCAGATCGTCGCCAAGGTGGCACCGGCGCTGGCCGCCGGCTGCACCGTGGTGCTCAAGCCGGCGGAGGACACCCCGCTGACGGCGCAGCTCTTCGCGGAGGCCGTCCATGAGGCGGGCATCCCCGCGGGCGTTTTCAACCTGGTCACCGGGCTCGGTCCGGTGGCCGGCCAGGCGCTCGCCGAGCACGAAGGCGTCGACCTGGTGTCCTTCACCGGATCGACCGCCGTCGGCCGGAAGATCGGCGCGACCGCGGGCGGCGCGATCAAGCGCGTCGCACTGGAGCTGGGCGGCAAGTCCGCCAACGTGATCCTGCCGAGCGCGGACCTGGCCAAGGCGGTGAACGTCGGCATCGCCAACGTGATGTCCAACTCGGGCCAGACGTGCAGCGCGTGGACCCGGATGCTCGTGCACAAGGACCGGTACGAGGAGGCCGTCGAGCTCGCCGCTGCCGCCGTCGCCAAGTACGTCCCCGGCGAACGGGTCGGCCCCCTCGTCAACGCCAAGCAGCAGGAGCGGGTGCGGGGTTACATCGAGAAGGGCATCGAGGAAGGCGCCCGGCTGGTCGCCGGCGGCCCCGAGGCGCCGCTCGAAGTCGGCTACTACGTCAGCCCGACCGTCTTCGCCGACGTCACCCCCGGCATGTCCATCGCCCAGGAGGAGATCTTCGGGCCGGTCGTGTCGATCCTGAAGTACGAGGACGAGGACGACGCCCTCGAGATCGCCAACGGCACCGTGTACGGCCTCGCCGGCGCCGTCTGGGCCGGCGACGAGTCCGAGGCGGTGGCCTTCGCCCGCCGCATGGACACCGGTCAGGTCGACATCAACGGCGGCCGCTTCAACCCGCTGGCGCCGTTCGGCGGCTACAAGCAGTCCGGCGTCGGCCGGGAGCTCGGACCGCACGGCCTCGCCGAGTACCTCCAGACCAAGTCCCTCCAGTTCTGAGCGGTAAGGAAACCATCGTGGTCCGTGCAGCCGTCCTGCCCTCCGTCGGCGCTCCCCTGGAGATCACCGAGATCTCGCTGCCGGAGCCCGGCGCCGGCCAGGTCCGGGTCAGGCTCGTCGCCGCCGGGGTGTGCCACTCCGACCTGTCGCTCTCCGACGGCACCATGCGGCTGCCCGTCCCGGCCGTCCTCGGCCACGAGGGAGCGGGTACCGTCCTGGCCGTCGGCGAGGGCGTCACCCATGTCGCACCCGGCGACGGCGTCGTCCTCAACTGGGCGCCCGCCTGCGGCCGTTGCCACGCCTGCTCCATCGGCGAGGTGTGGCTGTGCGCCGACGCGCTGACCGGCGCGGGACGGGTGCACGCCGTCGCGGCCGACGGCACCGAGCTCCATCCCGGCCTGAACGTGGGTGCGTTCGCGGAGGAGACGGTCGTCGCCGCGAACTGCGTGCTGCCCGTCCCCGACGGTGTCCCGCCGGCGGACGCGGCACTGCTGGGCTGCGCCGTCCTCACCGGCTACGGCGCCGTCCACCACTCCGCGCGGGTACGTGAGGGCGAGTCCGTCGTGGTCTTCGGTGTGGGCGGGGTCGGGCTGGCCACCCTCCAGTCCGCCCGGATCGCCGGAGCGGGCCCGATCATCGCCGTCGACGTCTCCCCGGAGAAGGAGGCACTGGCGCGCGGCGCGGGCGCCACCGAGTACGTCGTCGCCTCCGACAGCACGGCGCGGGAGATCCGGGCGCTGACCGGCAAGCGCGGCGCCGACGTGGCGATCGAGTGCGTCGGACGCGCCTCGACGATCCGCGCCGCCTGGGATTCCACCCGCCGAGGCGGGCGCACCACGGTCGTCGGCATCGGAGGCAAGGACCAGCAGGTCACCTTCCACGCTCTCGAGCTGTTCCACTGGGGCCGCACGCTGTCCGGCTGCGTCTTCGGCAACTCGGATCCCGCCGCCGACCTGCCGGTCCTCGCGGAGCACATCCGCGCCGGCCGGCTGGACCTGAGCGCGCTGGTCACCGAGCAGATCGCCCTCGACGGCATCCCGGCGGCCTTCGAGAACATGCTCGCGGGCAAGGGCGGCCGGGCGCTGGTCGTCTTCTAGAGCCCACACACGACACACCCCGGCCGCCGTCGCGGCCGGGGTGTCCGTGCTGCTCGAACG